>JBFEXY010000171.1:0-5611 GCA_041562415.1 Woeseiaceae bacterium | reverse complement strand
GGCGATACAGGCTATAACTCTGTTCATCATCAGGGAAAGTCTATCAGTTCACGAAGTGGTACCAGCTGTATCCCTTCTTCGACAAGGTCCGGGATTGCCTGTTCCAGGAATGCAAGCGTCGCGGGATACGGATGCCCGATTGCCACCGCAAGTCCGCGCTCCCGCGCCAGCGCCTTGAGGCGCTCGAACTCCTGTGCAACCTTTTCAGGCGCCGGATCAGCATCCAGGAACACGTCCCGCTTGATCGCCGGCACGCCTTGTTCCGATGCAATCTGCAGCGCAACGCTGCGATGCGTGGTGTAACTGTCGACGAAGTAGAGCCCGCCGGCGCGCAGAATCTCTTCCATGAGCCAGCTCATGTGGCCGGGGTGACGCGTAAGCAGGCTGCCGCGATGGCCGTTCACGCCTACCGCAAAAGGCACGGATTCTATTGCGGCCGCGAAGGTATCGGCGAACGCTTCGCGGGTCGTATCGAGGGTAATCGAGCCCGGTTCTGCCGCATCGTGATGATCAACCGACTGCAGCGGGAGATGCAGCAGCACTTCCTTGCCGCGCTCCCAGGCCGCTTTCGCCAGGTGCGCCGCTCTCGGCGTGCCGGGAAGGATCGCGCACACCACGGGGCCGGGCAACGCGACGGCGCGGTGCCCCGCAGCCAGGTGGTAGCCGAGATCATCAATGATGATTGCGATGCGCGGCGCAGACTGTGCGAAGCTCTGCGACGCGAGCAGCAGCAGGATCGCGGCGGCGCGCAATTGTGCAAACGTCATTGAGCCTTGCTGTGCATCACGTCGCCGCGCTGCAGGCGATTCAGCGCTTCGAGCAGCTGTGCATCCTGCTCGCGATCCACAAAGCCGCTCAGGCTCATGTCCGGATAGCCCGGCGTGCCCTCGACGTACACGTCCGGCGTAATGCCGGTTTCGTGGATGGAGTCGCCGGACGGCGTGTAGTAGCGAGATGTCGTCAGCTTGAGTGCCCGGCCCTGGGACAGGGGCATGACCGTCTGCACCAGGCCCTTACCGAACGTACCGGTACCGACGACGACTGCGCGGCCATGATCCTGCAGGGCGCCGGCCACGATCTCCGAGGCGGACGCGGAGCCTTCGTTCACGAGCACTACGATTTCGGCGCCATCGAGTACGTCACCGCGATGCGCCGAACGTGTGAAGCGGGCATCGTTCGTGCGGCCGTCTGCCATGACAATCACGCCTGAATCGAGAAACAGGTCGGAAACATCGACCGCCGAATCCAGCACGCCGCCAGGATTGTTGCGCAGGTCCAGTATCAGTCCCGCGAGCATCCCGCCACCGGCTTCCTGCATGGCGTCGATTGCCCGACTCAGTTCGCGCGCCGTGGTCTCACTGAACTGGCTGACGCGAACGTAACCATAGGATGGCCTCATCGTCTCATAATGCACGCTGGCGACACGGATAATCTCCCGCCGCATTTCGTGCTCGATGGGCTGGCCCTCGCGGAGCACCGTGATGCTGATCCGGGACCCGGCGCGGCCCCGCATGCGGCCTATCGTGTCCTGCAGGCGGTTCGGCTCTACCGCAATGCCGTCGACGGCAATGATCTGGTCACCGCTCCGTATCCCCGAACGCGCCGCAGGTGAGCCGGTGATCGGCGTCACGACCTTGATGACGCCGTCCATGTCGGCGACTTCGACACCGACGCCGGTGTAGCTGCCGGTGGTGCTGATGCGGATGTCTCGATATTCGTTGGCATCGAGATACTGGGAGTGGGCATCCAGGTCGCTGACCATGCCGCGAATCGCACTCTCGAGCAGCTCGCTGTCTTCGAGCGGCTCGACATAATCCCGCTTTACGCGCTCCATCACTTCGGCGAACAGCCGCGCGTTCTCCCAGGCGAGCCCTTCCTCGGCGGGCGCGTGGCCCTCCGATAGCAGGCCACCGCCGATCGAAAGGCTCAGCCCCATTACGGTTCCGATCACCACGACCAGGATAGCCCTGACTTTCAATGACATACGCTACTCCGAACGCCGGCCCACTCTTTGCCCGGCCGGTTCAAATGACGATACCACAGTCGGCCGGGGCTGTACTGTGAGCACCGACAAGTTCGGCCTACTCGCCAGGCCTGCGCGTCACCCAGCGCCTGGGGTTCAGGGGCTGCGTGCCCCGCCTTATCTCGAAGTACAGCCCCGCTTCCGCCTGGCCGCCACTATCACCGACCGTAGCAATCACGTCCCCTGGTGCAACCCAGTCACCCGCGTTCTTGAGAATCGTCTCGTTGTACCCGTACAGGGTCATATAGCCTTCCCCGTGGTCGACGATAACGAGCAGGCCCATGCCTGCCAGCCAGTCCGCGAACGCGACCCGACCGTGATACACGGATCGCACCTCACGTCCACGTGGCGCAGCCAGCACGACCCCGTTCCACTTCAGCTCTCCGCCCACCCTCGGCTGCCCGAAATCTCGTAACAGGGTGCCCGCGACCGGCCAGGTCAGGCGGCCGCGATGTTCGCTGAACGGCTCCTCGGACGTGATGGGGTAATCGGACAGGATACTGGTCAGTTCGGCAATCAGTCGGGCCAGGTCTTTTTCCTGTGCCGCAAGGCGCTCGATCTCTCTGCCCTCGGTGGCCATCCTGTCCTTGAGTGCCGCCAGCAGCGCTTGCCGCTCCTGCTGCGCGGCCGCCAGTTTCTCGAGCTCGGCCGCCCGGGTCCTCGCGAGGTCCGCAAGGCGCGCCTCTTCCGCGGCGACCTCGCTGTGCATTGCGGCCAGCTCGCGAATCTTCGCTGTTACCGCAGTGATGTTGTCGGCACGGTAGTCGTTGAAATAGGTGTAATAGGCCATCACGCGACCCAGCATCGCGGGATCACGCTGGTTCAGGAGCAGCTTGATCTTCTCCTGGCTGCCGCTCATGTAGGCGGCCCGGACCTGTGCTGACAGGTGGTCGGCTTCGCGTGCCAGCTCGCCTTCGCGCTCGTCGATCGCCGCATCGAGTTCGCCAAGGCGCTTCGCGCTGTAGGCACGCTCCCGCTCCAGGTCCTTCAGGCGCAAGCGTTTTTCGGCGATGCCGACCTCGGCGCTCTGCAGGTCCTCCGTCAGGCGATCGCGGTCCCTCGCGCTCTTGTCCATGCTCTTCTTGAGATCGCTGATTTTCTCGCGAACCTCCTCGAGCTCCTGCTCCTTGATCTGGGCGAGGCCGGCCCCGTCATCCTGGGCAAGGGCGGCCGCGGCGGCCGCGAGTATCAGCAGAATTAACGTGTGCAGGGAGCGCATGGGCGCACAGTGTAGATCGTTTACGGGGTATTTCCATCGCCGGGCGCTGCTATAATGGCGCCTTTCGACCAACCCTGCGCGGCCCGCGCACACGAAGCCTCATGGACAGATTCTTGGAGTTCGCCGGCAACCATACTTTGCTGGTGTTTGCGCTGGTGACCAGTTTCCTGCTGGTCGTTTTTACCGAACTCAGGCGCAAAGCCACCGGCATATTGGCCGTTGCTCCCACGGACGCGGTCAAGCTCATCAACAATGACGCGATGGTGCTCGACCTGCGCAGCGCGGAGTCGTTTTCCCGCGGACATATCGTGGGAGCCCGCAATGTGCCAATGGACGAACTCGAAGGTCACATGGAAAAACTGGCCAAGTTCCGCAATAAACCGGTCGTCGCCGTATGCGATGCCGGCGTCACCTCGTCGAAGGCGGTAAACACGCTGCGCAACTCCGGTTTCGAAAGCGTCTACAACCTGAAGGGTGGCATGAACGCCTGGGGCCAGGCAGGGTTGCCGGTGGTATCCGGCAAGAAGACCAAGAGCAAGAAATAGGCGCCGGTCCACCTATGAACGACACGGCTCCGGTAGTCATCTACGGCGACGAGTTTTGCGCGTACTGTGCCGCCGCACGGATGTTGTTCACGAAGAAGGGCGTTAAGTTCGAAGACGTTCTCGTGTCGCGGGATCCGGCCCGCTTCGACGAAATGCAGGCGCGCAGTGGCGGTCGCCGCACGGTACCGCAGATTTTTATCGGCGACGTTCACGTCGGCGGCTTCGATGATGTGTGTTCGCTCGATAAAAGCGGCGAACTGGATAACATGCTCGCCGGCAAAATCGCCAGCCAGCACTCTCAATAAGATCAGGACAAGAACATGGCTGAACAGGAAGCACAGACCCCCGAGAAACATCTCTCTGTCGTAAAGATCTACGTCAAGGACTTCTCCTTCGAGTCGCCACAGGTACCGACCGTATTCAATACAAAGGAGTGGGGGCCGAGTACGAACCTGAACCTGCGCAGCTCGCACACGCCCGTCAACGATTCGCTGCACGAAGTCGTGCTGACGATTACTGTCGACGCCAAGGAAAAGGAAAGCGAAAAGACCATCTTCCTCGTCGAGTTGCAGCAGGCCGGGCTTTTCGAAATCGGTGGCTACGAGAAAGAAGAAATGGGCGTGCTGATTGGCAGTTTCTGCCCCGGCGTGCTGTACCCTTACGCGCGTGAGGCGATCGCCGGAATCATCCAGAAGGGTGGCTTTCCCGAGTTCGTCCTGCAGCCGATCAACTTCGATGCGCTGTACCAGCAATCGATGCAGCAGCAACAGGCCGCGGCGGCCGCGCCGGCGGAGACACACTGATAAGCGGCGCTCGCTCACAGCCGATTGCCGTCCTCGGCGCGGGCTCCTGGGGTACCGCGCTGGCGCTACAGTTTGCGCGGTGCGGGCGGCCGATCAGGCTGTGGGGACGGGACCACGCCCAGCTCGCGAAGATTCGTCAGGAGCGAGTGAATTCGCGCTATCTGCCGGACGCAGCGTTTCCGGAGAATCTCGAGGCTTTTGTCGAGCTCGATGAATGCCTCGATGGCGTCGGCGACATCCTCGTCGTGGTGCCCAGCCACGGCTTCCGCGAGATTCTCGAGGCCATCAAGCCTCTTTTGAAGAATGGCGCGAGAATCTGCTGGGCAACCAAGGGCTTCGAACTGCACACCGGCAAGCTGCCCCACGTGGTTGCGGCCGAGGTTCTCGGCGCCGACCGGCCGGTCGCCGTTTTGTCCGGCCCGACCTTTGCCAAAGAAGTCGGCGCAGGGCTGCCGACCGCGCTCACGATCGCTGCTAACGACGCGGCGTTTGCAAAGGACCTCGCCGTGACGCTGTCAGGCGATAACTTCCGGGCCTACACCTCCGACGACATGGTGGGCGTGGAGGTTGGCGGAGCCGTAAAGAACGTACTCGCCATCGGTGCCGGCATGTCCGATGGCCTCGGTTTTGGGGCAAATACCCGCGTGGCCCTGATAACGCGTGGGCTCGTGGAGATGACACGGCTGGGCGTCGCGCTCGGCGCGAAACGCGAAACCTTCATGGGTCTTGCCGGCATGGGCGATCTCATGCTCACCTGTACCGACAACCTGTCTCGAAACCGCCGCATGGGGCTGGCACTGGCGGCAGGCAAGTCCGTCGAAGAGGCCCAGGAGGAAATCCAGCAGGTCGTCGAGGGCGTCCTGGCCGCGGAAGCTGTGCACGAGGTGGCAGAGAAACTCGGGATCGAGATGCCGATCTGCCACCAGGTCTATCGCATCCTTTACGAAGGCGCGTCGCCGCGCGAGGCGGTCGGCGCCCTGATGCGCCGCGATCTCAAGTCTGAGCACTAGGCGCAGCGCGC
>JBFEXY010000170.1:0-5644 GCA_041562415.1 Woeseiaceae bacterium | reverse complement strand
TGCGCAGCCAAATTGTAGCCAGGGGTCGCTGAGACTATGTTCGTATCAACACTGACCGGCTCCATAGAGATTGCCGATGTCGATCCGAGGCCGCCACATCCGGAGGAGATGCTGGGACTCGCGTTGGAAACTGTTCGTACGATGCCACTGAATGGAATGCGTTATCCTCCTGCAGACGGTAGTTCCGGCTGGTACATATGGGGTGGAGAGGCAATGTCGGAGTCTGCCGACTTCTTCAGCCCGATCCAGGTACGGGACCTGGGCGACTACGTTCCCAATATTCTCCCCTTTCTCGACTTGCCCCCCGGTTTCCGGTTCCAGACCGATACCAGGGGTCGTCAGAAAGTCTGGTTCGACGGAAGTTTGCTGGACGTCTAGGCGAGCGATGTTGCCATCTCGCCGCTGGTCAATTTGCATATGCGCCCGCGAGACCGCCAGACCCGATTCAGCTGGCGCGCCAGGGCGGTATTGAAGAAATAAGGGGGAAATCATGAAGACACTGAAGTGCGACCTTTGTGATGTAACAGCAGAGGGTGAGACCTTCGAGGAGTGGATGGGTGCACTTCGGCCGCACTACATGGAGGCGCATTCCGACGTCATGAACGACCCCAGCCATACCAAGGAAGATATGGAGAGCTGGATGGCGGAGAATAAGGCGCGGTTTGACGCTGCGTAGGGGCGATCGATCGCGGGCAGTGGCCCGCTCCTACAAATGGAAAGAGCGGGGCAACAGGGCGTCGATAGGGAACGAGCGCGTGTGGCCGCCGGGTCGCAATAACACGACCCTGGTCTCTGGCGTGGCGAACTCGTTGATCTTTTGCCGGCAGCCACCGCAGGGCGTGCAGTCCTCGATGTCATCGTGTCCACCGGCGATGACGATCGTCTGGATCGTCTTGCCGCCATCGGCGATCATCGCCGCGATCGCATTGGCTTCCGCGCAGGTTCCTTCGGGGTACGCGGCGTTCTCCACGTTGCAGCCCGCATACAGCTTCCCCCTGTCATCGAGAAGGGCGGCGCCGACACGATAATTGGAGTACCTGGCGTAAGCGTTCTGCCTGACGGCCAGCGCCGCGTCGATCAGGTCCTGTTCATCCATAGCCTGGCCCCCATGATTACGATTTTCGCATCGGGTTGTTGGGGTGGGTCGTCCAGTCGGCCTTGTCGTGCGAAATCGGCTGGCCGGTGCGCGGGTCGAAGCCGTCGGTAAGGCGGCGCATCGTAATGCAGTCTTCGATCGGGCAGACGCTGACGCATAGATTGCAGCCGACACATTCCTCGTCGATCACCTCGAAACGCCGCTCGCCATTGACCGTGTGAGTTATGGCCTGGTGCGAGGTGTCTTCGCAGACGATGTGGCAGCGACCGCATTGGATGCACAGCTCCTGGTCGATGACAGCCTTCTCGACGTAGTTCAGGTTCAGATACTGCCAGTCTGTCACGCTGGGTACGGCGCGGCCGACGAGTTCGGAAACCGAGCGCATGCCCTTGTCGTCCAGAAAGTTGCTCAGGCCATCGGTCAGGTCGTCGATGATCTTGAAACCGTAGACCATGGCCGCCGTGCAAACCTGCACGTTGCTTGCGCCGAGCGCCAGGAAGTCCACGGCATCGCGCCAGTTGGTGACGCCGCCGATGCCGGAGATCGGCATGCCGGATGTCTCTGCGGTACGCGCGATCTCGGCAACCATGTTGAGTGCGATCGGCTTGACTGCCTCGCCGCAATAGCCGCCATGTGTTCCCATGCCGTCAGTCGCCGGGTACATCGTCAGGGTGTCGTAATCGACACGCATGATCGAATTGATCGTGTTGATGAGGGATACGGCGTCGGCACCGCCGTCTTTTGCGGCTTTGGCGGGCGGCAGTATGTTGGCGACATTGGGAGTCAGCTTTACGATGACCGGTACGCTCGCCGCGGCCTTGGCCCACTCGGTTGCCATCTGGATGTATTCCGGAACCTGGCCGACCGCGGCGCCCATGCCGCGTTCGGACATGCCGTGCGGGCAGCCGAAATTGAGTTCGATCGCGTCGGCGCCGGTATCCTCGATCATGGGCACGTACTTCGTCCAGACCTGCGCGTTCATCGGAAACATCACCGAGACCACCAGAGCGCGGTCGGGCCAGTCGCGCTTGACCTGCCGGATCTCGTCAAGATTGGTCTGCAGCGGCCGGTCCGTGATCAGCTCGATATTGTTGAAGCCGATCACGCGGCGGTCGTTGCTGTGTATCGCGCTGTAGCGCGGTCCGCTCACGTTGACGATAGGCGGATCCTCGCCAAGCGTCTTCCACACCGCGCCGCCCCAGCCCGCCTCGAAGGCCCGGTTGACGTTGTAGGCCTTGTCCGTCGGCGGTGCCGACGCGAGCCAGAACGGATTCGGCGAGCGAATACCGAGGAATTCCGCAGTCAGGTCAGCCATAGCTTTGCCCCCTTGATCGCAAGAAGCGGTCGATCGCAATAGCCGCCACCTTGCCGTGTTGCACGGCCGTAACCGTCAGGTCGTCGCCGCCGACCACGCAATCGCCGCCGGCCCAGACGCCCGCGAGCGATGTCGCCTGAGCCTCGTCGACCACGATCTTGCCGGCCCGCATGCTGAGGGACCCGTCCTCGAGCACGCCATCCCGGAGTTGCTGTCCGATGGCTTTGAACACGACATCCGCGTCGAGGGTGAATGTCTCACCAGTATCCGAGAGCGAGCCGTCCTCGGCCCACGCGGTTCGCTCGAACAGCACGCCGGTCGCATGCCCTGGCCCAAGAATCTTCAGTGGCCGTGCCAACGGGTGGATGGTGACGCCGCTGGTCTTCGCGAGATTCTTCTCGAAGTCGCTGGCGCCCATTTGATCGATCGTTCGGCGGTAAACTATGTCCACCTGCTCCGCACCGAGGCGCTTGGTCTGTACCGCCACGTCGATTGCCGTCATGCCGCCGCCAATCACCACGACACGACGGCCAACCGGCAGCTCGCCTTTGTCGCTGGCCTGGCGCAGTTCCGCGATGTATTCAACGGCATTCTCGACACCCGGCAGGTCTTCGCCCTCGACGCCAAGTACGTTAACGCCGCCAAGCCCGACACCGAGAAATACCGAGTCGTACTCGTCCCTGAGTTGCGTGATAGTAACGTCTTCGCCCAGCGTCACGCCGTTCCGTACTTCGATACCCCCGATGGACAGGATGTAGTTGACCTCGCGCTGCGCGAAGTCGTTAACCGTCTTATAGGCAGCGATGCCGTATTCGTTCAATCCACCGAGTTTCTTGTCGCGGTCGAAGAGGGTGACCTCGTGCCCCAGCATCGCCAGGCGATGTGCACAGGACAGCCCCGCGGGTCCGCCACCGACGACCGCAACTCGATGACCGCTGGCTTCCGCCCGCGAGAAAAGCTGTGCGTCTTCGTCGAGGATCGGGTCGGTTGCGTACCGCTGCAGCAAGCCGATCTCGACCGGTTTTTCCTCGTGCGAGTTACGAACGCAGGCTTCCTCGCACAACACCTCGGTCGGGCAGACGCGTGCGCACATTCCGCCCATGATGTTCTCGCTGAGGATCGTGTGTGCCGAGCCTCGCAGGTTGCCGCTGCGAATCTTCTGGATGAATCCGGGAATGTCGATGCCGGTCGGGCAGGCGGTCGTACAGGGCGCGTCGAAGCAGAAGTAGCAGCGGTCTGCCTCTATCAGGGCTTCCGAGCGGGACAGCGGCGGGTGCAGCTCGCTGAAATTCCTTGCGATTTCCTCGCGGCTCAGGCGATTGGGGCGAATGTCGGCCATGTTGTGTCTAGCGCCTCACCGGCGTCGGTTCGTTTCGCTGCGCCTGGATCTTCAGCGCTTCGTAATAGGACGCAAACGGCGGACGGTGCACGTAACGCCCGGCGCCGCGTTCGACGTCGAGTTTGCCATCCGCGTAAACGACCTTGCCCTGGCTCAGCGTGTGGGAGGCGCAGCCTTTTACGGTCATGCCCTCGAATATGTTGTAGTCCACTCTCTGGAAGTGCGTTTTCGCCGAAATGGTCTTCGTAGCCTCCGGGTCCCACACCACGATGTCCGCATCGGCACCGACCGAAATGCTGCCTTTGCGGGGATACACGTTGAATATCTGCGCAGCGTTCGTCGACGTTACGGCCACGAACTCGTTCATGGTGAGACGGCCCGTGCTTACGCCGTGATGCCAGAGGACCTCCATGCGGTTCTCGACCCCGCCCGTGCCGTTCGGAATCTTTCGGAAATCGTCCTTGCCCATGGCTTTCTGATCGGCGCAGAAGCAGCAGTGGTCCGTCGCGGTGGTCTGCAGGTTACCGGACTGCAGGCCGCGCCAAAGCGCTTCCTGGTGTTCTGCCGAACGGAACGGCGGGCTCATGACGTGTGCTGCAGCAACCTCGAAGTCCTCGTTGCGGTAGACCGAGTCGTCGACGAGCAGATGGCCGGCCAGCACCTCGCCGAATACGCGCTGACCCTCGTTGCGTGCCCGGGTAATTGCCTCGAGCGACTGGCGGCACGAGTTGTGCACGATGTAGAGCGGCACCTTCAGCACTTCGGCGATTCGAATCGCACGGTTCGCCGCCTCGCCCTCGCACTGCGGCGGTCGTGACAACGGATGCCCTTCCGGACCGGTGATGCCCTTGTCGAACAATTCCTGCTGCAGCCGGAAGACGAGCTCGCCGTTCTCTGCGTGCACCGTAACGATCGCGCCCAGCTCGATGGCGCGCGAGAAGCTGTTCACGAGAATCTCGTCGTCCGCCATGATGGCGCCCTTGTATGCCATGAAATGCTTGAAACTGTTCACGCCGTGCTCGTTGACGAGCGTGCCCATGGCCTTGTGCACCGAATCGTCCCACCACGTGATGGCGACGTGGAACGTGTAGTCGGATACCGACTTCTCGGCCCACTCACGCCACTGGTGGTAGGCCTCCATGATGTCCTGCTGCGGGCCCGGGATAACGAAATCGATGATCATCGTCGTGCCGCCGGCAAGCCCCGCCGCCGTGCCGGTCTCGAAATCCTCGCTGGCAACCGTGCCCATGAACGGCAGCTGCATGTGCGTGTGCGGGTCGATACCGCCCGGCATGACGTACTGACCGCCAGCGTCGATGACCGCGGCGCCCTTCGGCGACTCCAGGCCTTCGCCCACCGCCGCGATCACGCCGTCGTGGCACAACACGTCGGCACGTTGCGTCTGGTCGGCGTTGACGACGGTGCCACCTTTGATGAGTACGGTCATGTTGAACTCCTCGCGCCGCCACGTGCGACGAAGTAATAGATCAGCCCGCCGAGTATCGAGCCCGTAAACCAGCCGTAGGTGTAAAACCAGCCAAGCGAGCCGGTTGTGATTGCGATCAGCGTCAGCCCCACCGGGATCAGAAATGCGATGAAGCCGGCCCTGTTCCATGCCGGGTAACCCGCATTATCCTGGTACAGCGCCAGCACGTCGTACGACTGATTCTTAACGAGAAAGTAGTCGACGACCATGATACCGGCGATCGGGCCGAGCAGGCTGGAGTAGCCGATCAGCCAGTTCGAGTAGAGGCTCTCCACGCTGACGTCGGTCTCCAGCCAGCCGAGCTTCTTCAACAGTTCCCAGCTCATCAGCGCAATGCCGATGACACCGGTGATGATCACACCCTTGGTCTCGTTGATGTACTTCGGCGCGACGTTCTGGAACACGTTG
>JBFEXY010000169.1:0-5652 GCA_041562415.1 Woeseiaceae bacterium | reverse complement strand
GGTGCAGTTCGACCACTTCGGCATCGGTGGTCGGGTCGTGGTCCATATCGAGGCGCTTGCCCGACGCCACCTTGTGATACACGCCATAGAAGCCTGCCGCGACGGTGATGATGACGGCCGTAACGGTCAGCGCATCGAGGAAGGCCGACAGGAATGCTGCCGTGAACGAGAACAGCAGCGACAGCAGCACCTTCGACTTCACGCCCAGCAGAATCTTGGTGAACGTGAACAACAGGAATTCCCGCAGGAAGTAGATGCCTGCCACCATGAACATCAGCAGCATGATGACCGGGAAATTGACCTCGGCCTCGTGGAATACCATCTCGGGCGTCGCGAGCCCGAGCACAATCGCCTCTATGGCAAGCAATCCACCCGGCTGCAGCGGATAGCACTTCAGCGCCATCGCCAGCGTGAAAATGAACTCGAGAACGAGCACCCACCCGGCAAAGAACGGGTCGATCATCACCAGCACCGGGTTGATGATCAGAAACCCGATGATCGTGAGCTTGTACCAGGTCGGCGAATTGCCGAGAAAATTCCCGCGGAAGGCATCCGCAAACGAATGAGCCATAGTTATTCCTGTTGTAGTGGCCGGGTGATTCTAGTCGTTTCCGGCCTTATTTTGCAGCTTGACTGGTGTCGCCCAGGCGATCCCAGACGCACTCCCCCGCTTGCCTGAGTTTCTCCAGCATCGCTTCGTGCGCGGCATTTTCGGCCTCCGAGGCCCGGATCACCACCAGGTCGAGATCCGGCCGGCTCGTGCGAATCGCAATGCCCCCTTCCCGTTCCTCGCCGTTTATCTCCGACTCGTCGAGGAACAGCGCCGTCTGCCCGCCCGTCATCGCCAGATACACGCGTGCCAGCAAGTCGGCGTCGATCAGCGCGCCGTGCAGGTCGCGATTCGATGCGTCCACCTCGTAGCGCTTGCAGAGCGCGTCCAGGCTGTTGCGCTGTCCCGGGTGCAGCTCTCGCGCGAGTGACAGTGTGTCGAGCACCTGGGCATGATCGATTATCGACGGCTTCGGGTGCTTCATGAGTTCCAGTTCGTACTCGAGGAAGCCCACGTCGAACTCCGCGTTGTGAATCACGAGCTCGGCGTCCTTTATGAACTCGAGCAGGTCGTCGGCGACCTCGGGGAACCGCGGTGCCGTCTCGAGGTCGGCGCGGCTGATGCCGTGCACGCGCTCGGCGCCCTCGTCGATGTCGCGCTCGGGATTCAGGAAGCGGTGAAACTCGCGGCCGGTCAGACGCCGGTCGACGAGCTCGATAGCGCCGATTTCGATGATTCGGTGCCCCTGCCCGGTCGAGAGACCCGTGGTTTCGGTGTCGAGGACGATTTGTCTCATCGGCTGATTAGACCATGAATTCTTGTTACGGGGGTTGCAGAGGCGCTCTTACGCCAGTTCGTCGATGCCACGGTTAGCAAGCGCATCCGCCTCCTCGTTTCCCGGCGTGCCGTTGTGCCCCTTGACCCAGCGCCAGTCGATGTCGTGGCGCGCGATGGCTTCGTCGAGCGCGATCCACAAGTCCTGGTTCTTGACCGGCTTTCGGGCGGAGGTCTTCCAGCCGCGTTTCTTCCAGTTGACCATCCACTCGGTGATGCCGTGCATGACGTACCTGGAGTCCGTGTGGAGGACGACTTTCTGGCTGCCCTTGAGCGCATTCAGCGCCTCGATGGCGGCCGTAAGTTCCATGCGATTGTTGGTGGTCTCGGGTTCACCACCGTGCATGGTCTTGCGATGCGGGCCCGCTATCAGCACGGCGCCCCAGCCGCCGGGCCCGGGATTTCCCCTGCAGGCACCGTCGGTGTAAATCTCAACTGTTTTAGGACCCATCAAAGCGGATTCGCGACACTCGGGTAGATGGTTCGGCCAGCCCGGCGACGACTTTCGGCTTCGCGCGCCACAGGGGGCGCACCGGCGTCATCGTGCTGATGCGTTTCTGCGCCGAGAGCATATAGCACGCCGACAGCTCCGGCCACCAACGCCTGCCGCGCCGCTCCCACTGCGGTGACGCCTTGCCTTTCAGCCCCGGCAGCGGCCAGCGGAAGAAATACCCCGTCATGCCGTGTATGCGCATGTCGAGCAGCTTCAGCCAGTCCCTGAGCCGCCGTTCGGACACCAGGTGGAGTTCGCCCGGCGGCAGGCCTGCACCCGGCACGAGACGTCTCAGGCCCCACAGCCCGCCCGGGCGAAATCCCAGCACGACAAGCTGTCCATCCGAACGCAGTATGCGGTGAACCTCGCGGAGGATGGCGTGCGGCCGGTCGCTGTAGTCCAGCGTGTGCGGCAGGATGACGACGTCGATGGAATCGTCCAGAACGGGCAGGCGGTGCAGCTGGCCGACCGCGGATACGCCCTCGTAGCGTGGAAATTCGGTGATCAGGGCACAGCGCTGGGTTCGAGCGTGGCGCACGAAGATCTTCGGATCGCCCCAGTAGCCGAGCTGCAGGCACTGCTCGCCGAACATGCCGTCGAACGCTTCTTCCACGACGCGCGCTTCCTGCTGCAACAGGGAGTCACCCAGCGGCGTGCCGAGCCAGTTCTGCAGAATCTCGAAGTCCTGTTGCTGCTTGTTGGCGGAATTGCCCATTCAGTCCTCTTCAGAATGTCGGTTTGTGACCCCTGCACCTTGCAGATCCGGCTTCCGTCAGTAGGATACCCGGATGCTCAATCGACATAACGCCGGTTACCGGCAATTATTGCAAAGAATCAAGGCAGCTGGCGCCATCGGCGTCACTATTTTGCCGTTTCTTGCCGGCGCCATCGCCGCCGAGCCATTCGGCCGTGAAGGCCTGCCGCCCGGCGTCTCGTCGGACGAGCCGTCGCTCACCCTGATATCGCCCCTCGAAGGCCTGACGCTCGAAACTTACGGCCCGGCCGAGCCCTACGACCTGCTGACCCGGATGCGCTTCGGCTTTGCGCTGGACTACGAGGACAACAAGCGCATCACCGCAGAGCGCAACTGGTTCGTGCGGCACCCGGACTACCTCGAACGCGTTTTCACGCGCGCGCAGCGTTACCTGCCCTACATTCTTGCCGAGATCGAAAGCAGAGGCCTGCCGCTCGAACTCGCACTTCTACCCATCGTAGAGAGCGCCTACGACCCGTTCGCCTATTCCCACGGCCGCGCAGCGGGCCTGTGGCAGATGATTCCCGGCACGGCGCGCCGGTTCGGAATCAAGCAGAACTGGTGGTACGACGGCCGCCGCGACGTCGTCGACTCGACGCGTGCCGCGCTCGACTACCTGGAATACCTGCACGAACTCAACGAAGGCGACTGGCTCAACGCGATTGCCTCCTACAACTCCGGCGAAGGCAACGTGCTCCGCTCGGTAAAGCGAAATCGCAAGGCCGGCAAACCGGATGACTTCTGGAACCTGAAGCTGCCGCGCGAGACCAGCATGTACGTGCCGAAACTGCTGGCGCTGGTCGACATCGTCGAGAACCCCGGCGCGTACAACCTGACGCTGCCGGCCGTCCTCGACGAGCCGCAGTTCATCGTCGCGGATATCGGGTCGCAGCTCGACCTCGCACTTGCGGCGGAACTCGCAGGCGTCGACGTTGACACCGTTTACGCCTATAACCCCGGCTATAACCGCTGGTCCACCGACCCGGCCGGGCCGCACAGGCTCGTGCTGCCGGTAGAGGCTGGAGATACATTTACCGCGGCACTCGCCGAGGTACCCGAGAACGAGCGCGTGCGCTGGAAGCGCCACAAGGTGAAAAGCGGCGAAGCAATCTCGCAGATTGCTCTGAAGTACAACACGACGGTTGCGCAGATCCGCGAAGCCAACAACCTGCGTGGCAATACGATCCGGGCCGGTCACTACCTGCTGATCCCGGTGGCAACGAAACCGTTGTCCGCCTACAGCCAGAGCGCCGATGCGCGGCTCGCGAAGACCCAGAACCGCAAGCGCGCCGGCAGCAAGGTGGAACACGTCGTGCGCAAGGGTGAGAGCTTCTGGACGATAAGTCGCCGCTACAAGGTTACGCATCGTCAGCTTGCCGCGTGGAACGGCATGGCGCCGGGTGACCCGTTGCCTGTCGGCCGCAAGCTGGTGGTCTGGACGGACGCTGCCAACGAATCGCCGCAAGTGTCGCCTGCTACGACGCTCGGCAACACGACGCGTAAATTACGCTACACGGTGCGCAACGGCGACTCGCTGTACCTCATCGCCAACCGCTTCCGCGTCTCGATCAACGATATCGCACGCTGGAACAACATCGACAAGAACAAGATACTTCGACCCGGACAGAAGCTGACGATGTACGTCGACGTCACCCGGCAATCGAGCTGAAGAAACTATAATCGCGGCACCAGCCGCTGCTTAAGGGGAAGCAACATGGGATTCATGGCCGGCAAACGGGCACTGATCGTCGGTGTCGCGAGCGATCGATCCATCGCCACGGGCATTGCAGAGGCGTTTGCGCGCGAGGGTGCCGAACTCGCGTTCACTTACCAGAACGACAAGCTGAAGGGCCGCGTCGAGAAGCTCGCCGAGCGGCTCGGCCAGGACACCAGCATGCTGTTCCCCTGCGACGTCTCCTCGGACGAAGAAATAGACGCCGTATTCGAGAACCTCGGCAAGTCCTGGGACGGCCTCGACATCCTCGTGCACTCGGTTGGCTATGCGCCGCGCGAACAGCTCGAGGGCGGCTTCACCGAATCAATCACGCGCGAAGGCTTCGCGATATCGCATGATATCTCGGCCTACAGCCTTGCCGCGCTTGCGAAAGCTGCTCTGCCGATGATGGAAGGCCGCAACGGCGCGATCCTGACGCTGACCTACAACGCTGCGACACAGGTCGTACCGAACTACAACGTGATGGGCCTCGCCAAGGCCAGCCTCGAATCCTGCATGCGTTTCCTCGCAGCTGATCTTGGCCCCAAGGGCATCCGTGTCAACGCGATTTCAGCGGGCGCGGTGAAGACTCTCGCCGCCGCAGGCATCGGTGGCTTCCGCAAGATGCTCGGCTACGCCGAGAAAGCCTCGCCGCTCAGGCGCACGGTGACGATCGAGGAGATCGGTAATACGGCCGCATTCCTTTGCTCGGACCTGGCGAGCGGCATCACCGGTGAGACGACCTTCGTCGACGCGGGCGCCAACATCATGGGGATGGTGTTCGAAGAAGACTAGCCGCGTCCGTCCGGTTCCGGATTGATCGCGACCTTCGTTTCCTCGCCCGACAAGCGCGCGACGATCGTCGCGCATGAGCAGTCGCCCCAGATATTGATACTCGTACGGGCCATGTCGAGCAACCGGTCGAAGACCATGAGGACACCGATCGCCTCGATCGGCAGACCGACAGCAGCGAGGATGATCGCAATGGCGACCAGCGATGCAGACGGCACGCCGGCAACGCCGACCGAAGTCAGCAGGGCGATAACCACGATCGAGAACTGCACGCCGAACGTGAGCTCGAGTCCATACGCCTGCGCGATGAACATGGCGGCCGCGCATTCGTAAAGCGCCGTGCCGTTCATATTGACCGTCGCGCCGAGCGGCAGCACGAAACTCGATACCTTGTTCGACACCCCGACATTGTCTTCGACGGCATCCATCGTCACAGGTAGCGTCGCCGAGGACGAGGCCGTCGAAAATGCAGTCAGCATGGGTTGCGCACAGGCTTTTAGGGTACCGTAGGGCTT
>JBFEXY010000168.1:0-5656 GCA_041562415.1 Woeseiaceae bacterium | reverse complement strand
TGGCTGCCATTTCATGGCGAGCTGGATGGACCGGGATACGGAAGGCCTCATCCAGATGGGCGGCGAAGGCGTCAACTGGGTCACGCGTTCGAAGTTCAACGGCAACCGGCACATCTTCCAGAATCTCGGCGACGGCACGTTCTACCATTCCGGCTCGCTCGCGATCCGGCAGGCGGTCGCCGCCGGCACGAATATCACGTTCAAGATCCTCTACAACGACGCGGTCGCGATGACCGGCGGTCAGCCCGTCGATGGCCCGCTGAGCGTAGCGAGGGTCGCGTACTCGGTCCGCGCCGAAGGGATAGAACGCATTGCGATAGTGTCAGACGAACCCGAGCGGTTCACGGCAGGCGACTTCCCGCGCGGCACGACGTTTTCTCATCGCCGTGAGCTCGATGCGATCCAGCGCGAGCTCAGGGACATTCCCGGCGTGACCGTGCTTATCTACGCGCAGACCTGCGCCACGGAGAAGCGCCGGCGACGCAAGCGAGGTCAGATGCCGGACCCGGACAAGTTCGTCGTGATCAACGATCTCGTCTGCGAAGGCTGCGGCGACTGCTCCGTCGAATCGAACTGCCTGTCGGTCGTGCCGAAAGAGACGCCGTTCGGCCGCAAGAGGGAGATCGACCAGCACAGCTGTAACAAGGATTACTCCTGCCTCAATGGCTTCTGTCCGAGTTTCGTGACGGTCGAGGGCGGGCAGCGGCAGCCACCCGCTCCGTTGTCTGGTAGCGCTCGCCTGGAAACGGCCGCTGCGGACCTGCCCGACCCCGACGTCGCGAACATCAACCACTGCTACGACCTGCTGGTAACCGGCGTTGGCGGCACCGGCGTCGTCACCGTGGGGCAGCTGATCACGATGGCCGCCCATCTCGAGGGCAAGGGCTCGAGCGTGCTCGATTTCATGGGCTTTGCACAGAAATTCGGGCCGGTCCTCAGCTACATTCGTATCGCAAGGCAGCCCTCCGACATCAACCAGGTACGTATCGAGCAGGCACGCGCCGATGCGCTGATCGGCTGCGACCTCGTCGTCAGTTCGTCGCCGAAAGCCTCGAAGGTATACCGGCCGAACCATACACGCGCCGTCCTTAATTCTGCCGAAATGTCGACGGGAGACTTCGTCCGTAATCGCGACGCCAACCTCCGTGCCGGCGACCGCATCGCCGCGATCCGTAACGTCGTTGGCGAGTCAAACCTGACCCTGCTGGATGCGAACAAGATGTCGCGGCGGCTGATGGGCGACACGATCTACGCCAACGTACTGATGCTCGGCGCAGCCTGGCAGCAAGGCCTCGTGCCGGTGTCTCTCGAGTCGCTCATGCGGGCGATCGAACTGAACGGGGTCGAAGTAGAGAACAATAAACGGGCGTTCACGTGGGGCCGGGTCGCCGCCGATCATCCGGAGCACGTCGAGGATCTTGCGGTGACGCAGGAACTGGCGGCGCCCGAGACACTCGAGCGGATTGTCGAGCGACGTGCTGCATTCCTCGTCGACTACCAGGACCGGGACCTTGCGCAGCGTTACACGGCCTTCATCGACAAGGTACATGATGCCGAGCTCGAAGCCGGCGGCGACAGCCGCTTTGCCAAAGCCGTCGCGAGAAGCTATTTCAAGCTGCTGAGCTACAAGGACGAATACGAGGTCGCACGGCTGCATACGCAGACCGGTTTCCTCGAGTCGGTCAGGCGCGACTTCGGCACCAGTGCGAGGGTGCGCTTCCATCTTGCGCCGCCCATCCTCAACTCGGGCAAAGATGCGCGCGGTCGGCCGCGCAAGAGGGAGTTCGGTGCCTGGATGATCCCGGTGTTCCGACTGCTCGCCTCCCTGCGTCGCCTGCGTGGCAGCCGATTCGATCCCTTCGGCGGCACCGCCGAACGCCGCATGGAGCGCGCCCTGATCCTCGAATTCGAGAACCGGGTGGAACAACTCCTCGGTGCGCTCGACGCCGCCAATCTCGACCTTGCGACCGAGATCGTGAGCCTCTATATGGACATTCGCGGCTACGGGCCGGTCAAGGAGCAGGCCATCGAGGAGGTCCGTACGCGCGTTGCCAACAAAATAAATACGCTCGCCACGATGGATCAGCGGGCCGCGTGAAGCCCGAGTACGCATTCGATTCGAAGCCTGATTCCGGCACCACGATGCCCGTTGCAGAGGGCATTCAGTGGTTGCGCATGCCGCTGCCCTTCGACCTCGACCATATCAATTTGTGGCTGCTCGAGGACGACGGCGGCTGGGCGATCGTCGACACCGGAATTTGTAACAGCGCCAGTAAAGATATTTGGCGCAAGATCTTTTCCGACACGATGCGCGGGCTGCCGGTAACGCACGTTATTGCGACACACCTGCATCCCGATCACCTAGGCTGCGCCGGCTGGCTGACGCGCCTTTTCGACGTCGACCTGTGGATGACCCGCGAGGAATACATGCTGGGCCGCCTGCTGGTTGCCGATACGGGCAAACCGGCGCCGGAGGAAGCCATCCGCTTCTATACCGCCGCAGGTTTCTCCGAGGAGAACCTGCAGGAGTATCGCGACCGTTTCGGCTTCTTCGGGCGCATGGTATCGAGACTGCCGGAATCCTACGTGCGTATCCACGATAACGACCGGCTTGCACTTGGTGAATATTCCTGGCGAGCGCTCATCGGCCGGGGGCACTCGCCCGAACATGCCTGCCTGTATTGTGAACAACAGAACCTGCTGATTTCGGGTGACCAGGTATTACCCACTATCTCCGCCAACGTCAGCGTCTGGCCAACGGAACCGGCGGCAAACCCGATGCAACACTGGCTGGAATCGCTCGCCGCACTGCGTGAGCAGATTCCCGACGATGTACTCGTACTGCCCGCTCACGGCAAGCCCTTTCGCGGCGCGCACAATCGCATCGACGCCATCATCGCTGAGCACATGCGGCGGCTCGAGAACCTGCACGAGTACCTCGCGGAACCCCGCCGTGCTGTCGACACGTTTGACGTTTTATACAGGCGCCGGGTACCTGGAAGCCACCGCATAATGGCGACCGGCGAGGCGATCGCCCACCTTCACTACCTGGTCGCGACCGGCAACGTCGTCTCGCAGCAAGACACCGACGGCGTGCTCTGGTATTCGAAAACCTGACGTGCCCGGGAGATCAGACGTGCTGCATCAGGACAGGCAGTCTGTTCTCGTGAATCAGGAATTCCGTCGTTCCGCCGAGCACCTTTTCGTACCAGCGTTGACGGCTGTACGCCCCTGAAACGATCAGGTCGGCCTTCACATCCCGGCAGGCATCCATGAGTTCGGTTTCGATGTGACGGCCGCGGGTTCTTACGCGCTTTGCCTTGATGCCCCAGTGCTTGAGGTACGCGACAAGCTGCGCCGCTTTCGGCCCGGGCCGGTCTTCCGGTCCACAGGTCACAACAGTGACTTCGTCGGCAAACTGCAGCAGCGGAATGGAGGCAGTCACGGTCCGCGTTACGCCGGCCCCCTGGTCCCAGGCGATGCAGACGCGATTACCGATCCTGATGCGGCCGGCCTGTGGCAGTAACAAAACGGGTGTGGCGCAATGCATGAGTGCCGCGTTGAGGAACATACCGGCCACGCCATTCTTGCGCTTGGGCCTCGAAATCACGATCAGGTCGGAAAGCGGCCCGACGATACTCATGAGCTTGTGTGGAGATCCCACGCGTTCCGCCCACAATGCGCCGGGCGTAGCGCGCGGCCGGTGTATCAGTTCATAGCCGTGCTCTTCGGCCATGCGCTTGTACAGCGTCTCTGCGGCCGCGCGGGACTGGCTCGTGCTTTTCTTGTGCCAGGCCGCCGCCACAAATTCGGACGACAGGGTCAGGTCGGAATCCTTGTGCAACCGGAAGTGACAACCGCTTACGCTGGCGCCGAGCTTCTTACCGAGTGCGAACGCCGTGTCCAGGGCCCTGGCGCATTCAGGCCGGTCGGCAACCGGCACGAGGATGACTCGCATGGCACGCCTCCTTGTTTATACAGATCAGGATGGCACCGCCTTATTCAATGAACAAGCAGGTTTTATACGTAGGCGCGATCGCAGTTCGAGAACCGCTTCTACGGCATTCGGGCAAGCTGTAGGCGCGCGCCTGGGCGTACGATTGCGGTTCGAGTACCGCTCCTAGGACAGGACCCGGTCGAGGTCCCGGCAGATGTCTGCGGCATCTTCGAGGCCGACCGACAGCCGCATGACACCGTCGCCAGCGTATTCCCGGAACCCTTCGAGCTGCTCCCCTTCCAGCCGGTAACTCGACTCCATGATCTGGTCGGTGCCGATCCAGTAGACGAGGCTGCGATGGTGGCCCAGACTCACCGCGTAGTGGATGACCCGCAAGCCGTCTATCATCCTCCTGGCCACGTCCGGGCCGTTTTTGACCTGGAACGACAGCATTCCCGAGAACCCCGACATTTGCCTCAGCGCAATATCGTGCTGGGGGTGCGATTCCAGTCCGGGGTAATTGACACGCCTGACAGCCGGGTGGCTTTCGAGGAACTCGGCGACCTGCATCGCGTTCGATGAATGCGCCTGCATGCGAATGGGTAAGGTGGCGATACCGCGCATGATCAACCAGGCATTGAACGGACTGATAACTCCGCCGTAATGCACGAGCGCCTCCTCGTTCAGCTCCATCAGCACGTCACCGGGGCCCAGCAAGGCACCGCCAAGCGCGTCGCCATGACCGCCGATGTACTTCGTCAATGAATGCACAACGAAATCTGCACCGAGTTCGATGGGACGGGTTATTACCGGAGACGCGAATGTCGAATCCACCGCGAGACGAACACCTTGCGCCTTGCAGATCTTCGCAATCGACTCGATGTCCGCCAGCCTGATGATCGGGTTGATGGGCGACTCGATGAATATGAGCCGCGTGTTGTTCTGGATCGCCGCTTCGACATGGGTGACGTCGCTGGTATCGACCGGTGTCACCTCGATACCGAAGCGCGGCAGCGTATGCCGCACGAGTTCGGCACTGCCAGCGTACTGGACATCGCTGACGATCAGGTGATCGCCGGGCGACAAGTATCCGAGGAGTAACGCCGACGTGGCCGCCATGCCCGAAGCGAAAGCAAGGCATGATTCCGCACCCTCCAGAACGCGCAGCTTCTCCTGCAGCTGATTGACCGTCGGATTTCCCCAGCGCGTGTAGATGAAGGGCATGTCGCTCTCGTCGAAATCCTTGATCGAGAACGCCTCGGCATCCTTCGTCGTAAAGGTTGTCGACATGACGATGCTCGGCGACGATGCGCCCGTAATCTCGTCCGGTGCCTCCCCGGCGTGCACGGCCAGCGTCTGCAGACCGGCGTCTTTCGGCAATTTGCTCACGGTATTTCCCCTGCTGGGTGAGCGCCCGATTCTACGCCAGCGCATGTAGAATCGTCACATGGCTACGGCACTGCATACCGCGCGGCTCGTGCTGCGCCCATTCAGCCAGCAGGACTTCGATCATTTCGTGACGGAAATGTTGACGGATCCGCGTGTAGTGGAGTTCTATTTCTCCTTTCGCGACGAAGTCGACATGGAAAGAATTCGACAGCAAGCGACAGACGACTTCTGGGATCAGTTCGAGGAAAGCCGTGCCAATCACCAGCTCGAGATCTGGGCAGCATGCGAGGCCGCGGTCGACGGCCGCTTCGTTGGTTGGTCCGGCCTGCT
>JBFEXY010000167.1:0-5660 GCA_041562415.1 Woeseiaceae bacterium | reverse complement strand
TATGCAGAGCGTCCGACCTGGATCAAGAAGTGGGAAGAGACCGGCCTGCTCGCGTTCGAAGACAAGAACGGCGACGGCCAAATCGTCTACTCGGCGGACGCCAACGTCAACGAGATGACGAAGGTCGACCGCGACATCATGGTGCTGGCCAACCCGGAAATCGCGGGTCTGCCGAACTGGGTAATCGCACTGGTCGCAGCGGGCGGACTCGCAGCGGCACTGTCGACCGCGGCGGGATTACTGCTCGCCATATCCTCGGCCATATCCCATGACCTGCTCAAGGGCGTGTTCAAACCGGACGTCACCGAGCAGCAGGAACTGCTGGCCAGCCGTATCGCAATGGCCTTCGCGATCCTGCTCGCCGGCTATCTCGGCTTCAACCCGCCGGACTTCGCCGCGGGTACCGTAGCCCTGGCCTTCGGCCTCGCTGCATCGTCGATCTTCCCGGCACTGATGATGGGCATCTTCAACAAGAGGATGAACAAGGAAGGCGCGATCGCGGGTATGGTTGCCGGCATTGGCGTGACCCTGCTGTACGTATTCCAGCACAAGGGCATCATGTTCATCGCCAGCACGTCGTTCCTCGGCGACATGCCGGAGAACTGGTTCCTCGGTATCGAGCCGAACGCGTTCGGCGCGATCGGTGCCCTGGTCAACTTCGGCGTCGCCTATGCGGTATCGCACATGACGGCAGCACCGCCGGAGCACATCCAGCACATCGTGGAAGACATCCGTGTTCCGCATGGTGCCGGCGAGGCCATCAGTCACTGAGATTCGTTCTCGGCCTGAGAAAAGGGGGCAGCAATGCCCCCTTTTTTTTGCGCTAAGATTAGGGCCTGTTGACAATCAGCCGGTTGCCGCATTGCTGCCCGAAAAGGCCTCGGGCAAGGCGCGAGGAGAGAGGTTTGGTATCATCAAATGAACGACGAGCAACGCCGCCCGCGGCCTTTTCGGGCGCAACCCTTCGGGGCGGGTCCATTTTTCCGCCACGCCGTGTTGCAGCTCGCTTACGTAGCGGTGCTACGCCCCGCTGCGGCGACCGGCTGATTGTCAACAGGCCTTAGCCCATGTGGAAAAACAAACATGTAATCATTGCCATGATCGTGGCGCCCATCCTCGCAATCCTGGCGTGGTTTGCGGTCGGTCAAATCGCCGGTGAGCAGGCGCAGGTCGCGGAGCCGGGTGGCTCGTATCCGCTCGTTGCCCGTTCGAATTGCCGCTGGGAAAGCGGTGAGTGCGAACTCGTCAACAACGACCTGGAGATGACCATCCTGCCGCTGGAACTCGGAGCGCAGTACACCAGGCTCTCGTTGGATTCCGAATTTCCGCTGGCTCAGGCGACGTTCGCCTTGCTGTCGGACGGCAACGAAGTCGTCGCAAGCGCCGAGCATGACGTTTCACCCGATGCTGCAGCGCAGATGACGGTTACCATACCTGCGTTCGCGGATCCGGAAGCAATGCTGCGGGTCGCCGTCACGGTTCACGAGTCGCTGTATTTTGCCGAGGTTCCGGTGGTATTCCTGCGGCCGGAGGAGCCGCGATTCAGTCGCTAGCAGCCAGTGTCGTGGAAGTGACACGCAAGTGACGAGCTACGACGAGACCCTCTCATCGGAACACCTCCACGTGGCGCTGGAAGCGGCACGTGCGGCCGGGAATATCAGCCGCGATTATTACGCAGGCAACTTCACCGTCGAAATCAAGGCCGATATGACCCCGGTGACGCAGGCTGACGTCGAGTGCGAGGCGGCAATTCGTGAAACGATCCTCGGGCGCTTCCCCGACCACGGCATCTATGGCGAGGAAATGGGCCAGACACACGGTGATGCCGAGTATCTCTGGCTCGTCGACCCTATCGACGGCACCAAGGGCTTCGTGCGGCAATACCCGTTCTTTTCGACACAGATTGCGCTGATGCACAACGGCGAGATCGTACTGGGTGTCTCGAGTGCGCCGATGATGAAGGAGCTGGCCTGGGCGGAAAAAGGCGTTGGTGCCTTCCTGCACGGTGAGCGCCTCGCCGTCAGCAGTATCGACGATCCGCGGCGCGCATCAGTATCGACAGGTAATCTCAAGTCACTCGCCAGGAGCGATGGTTGGGAGGCGCTTGGAAATATCGTGGCTGCGGCCGACCGCATCCGGGGCTACGGCGACTTCTATCATTATCACCTGCTTGCAGCGGGCAAGATCGAGGCGGTAATCGAGTCGGACGTGAACATTCTCGATATCGCGGCGTTGTCGGTACTGGTGACCGAGGCGGGCGGCGTATTCACGGACCTCAACGGCAACCCTCCCGGGGTCGAGACGAGATCGGTGCTCGCCGCAACACCCGCACTGCACGCTCACTACCTGGAGATGCTTCGCGGCTTCGTCCAGTGAACTGACGGTCAGGGCTGGTCGCTGCCTGCAATGAAGAATCGGCGGTTGCGCCAGTTCACGGCTTCCATCGGTGTCTCGAACAGTGCTTCGAGTCGCTCTTCGTCCAGAACGTCGTCGCTTGTGCCGAGTTCCCAGCGGCCATCGCCGAACAGCAGCAGGAAGCGATCGGCTACCCGGGCCGCGAGGTTAACGTCGTGAAGACTCGCGATCACACCGGCGCCGCTGTCGGCGGCGTGTCGGAAGATGCGCAAGGTGTCGACCTGGTGCTGGGGGTCGAGGTGGTTCGTCGGCTCATCGAGCAGGTAGACGTCGGGCGCCTGGGTGAGGACCTGGGCAATTGCGAGACGGCGACGCTCTCCGCCGGACAGTGACAGGACGTCACGGTCCGCCAGATTCCCGATGCCGACCGTCGCAAGCGACTCGCGCGCGAACTCATAGTCTTCTGGCGATTCCCAGCGGAATCGACCGATATGGGGATGGCGGCCTACCAGTGCCGTATCCAGCACGGTTGCCGGAAAAATATCGTCGGTGTCCTGCGGCAGCAGCGCCAGGTGCTTCGCGACCTGCTGCCTGCGCAGCGCGTCGATCGCTTCGCCGCCAAGGCTGATGGTGCCCCTGTCGGCCTCCCGCAGTCCGGCAAGCGTCAGCAGGGAAAGCGTCTTGCCGGTGCCGTTGCGGCCGAGGACGGCGATAAATTCACCCCGTTGGAGCGTCATGTCGAGCCTGTCGACCAGCACCCGTCCGGGCACACTGACCCGGAGTTCCGAAACTTGAAGCAATGTAGTGTCGTCGCCGGGCATCCCGAGAGCCTAGCCCACTGGCAGTGGCAGAGGAAGCGTCAGCAGGCCTACTCAGCGAGGCGAATTTCCTGTGCGGTCAAGGGGCCGATAATGACGTGGCCGAGATTCGCCGGTGTTATTGCGTCGTCCGCGGCGAGCGGAATGCGGCCACCCATGATTTCCGCGCTCTTCTGCGGATAGAGGGGCGAGCGGTCGGGTTCCGCCAGCCCATGCGGCGCAATCGGCATCCCGTTGCTGCGATCGTACTTGTCCGTGGCGCCGAGCGTATGCAGGAATTCGTGTGCAATAACGACGTTGTTCCTGCCGCGTAATCTGCGGCTCGAGTATGCGTTCACGACGCCGAACATGCCTTTTTGTACGCCGACCGAGTCGTCCAGCTTGAGAGTTGTTTCCGGACTGTGATAGCGCACGAACATGCGCACGTCCGGGTCGATGTGGTCCTGTTCATCGGTCGCCCCGGATACCCACCAGCGCATCTTCAGGGACCAGAGCGCGACATCAAGGATGCTGCTTGTATTGTTGATGGCCGGCGGCTGCTCGGAAATCGTTTCGCCGAGTTCGATACGCACCGGGCGCTCGACGCTGCGGCCGTAGCGGCGGACCTCTCGCGCCAGGAATTCCTCGATACCTGCAAACGTGTCGACGCTCAGCCCGGCAATGTAGTCTTCGCTCGCCTCGCTGCCGTCGCCGTTGATCGGGTAGATCTTCACCCACAGGCTGTTGTTCCAGTCCGTGCTGCGCAGCTTCGTCAGCCACGTGCCCATGGCGACCATGAACAGGACAAACAGCAGGATCGTTATGCGTGCGACTTTGAACATGGACGACAGGGGCGGGACCAAAATTACGGTCATTAGGCCATGGCCGACATCGAAACACCGCAAAGCAGGTCGCAGTTCGGTGCGGCGGTCACCGCGGAATCAAAAGCCCGGCGGCCCGCAGGATCGGCAACAACCTATACGCCCGGGCGAGAGTCCCCGGCGTGCCGTGCAGAACGTCGCCAGCGTCAGGCAATAAAAAACCCCGCGGCGTGAGCGGCGGGGCTAATCTCTCTTTTTTTGATAAAAGAGGTAACTGCAAATCGGTGAACGGATACAGATATTTTATTGTTTTGGATCTGGATCTTGTTGTTTTTATAATTATTGTTCTTCTGGCGTCTAAATCCTGTGTTCTGCTCCTTGTATGCCACCGAGCACAGTTACACTTCGCTTGGGCAAGTATATAAAAGCAAGACCTGTGCCAACCCGTCGAAGGCGGCTGGGTTTTCAATGCTTTAGCAGTCGGTACACATTGAGCCTCCCGGCACGCAATCGCTACTTGTAAAGAAAATCGACGCTAATGTTGCGCCGCACATAATCCGCAGTGCACAGAAACCCACATAAGCTATTGAAAAATATCTGTTTAGCGGTCAGGTCAGGAAGCAGCATGCACTCCGACAATATGGCTGCTGTGCAAAAATGCCGTTTTTCAAAGGGGCGCCCGTCGCCAACCCGACTTTTTGCGCGGTTTGTCAAATAATTCGACGCTCGATGGTTGACCGATTCGGTCGATCAGGCCGATCGTACTGAAGAAGCGCCCGTTGCGTACGACGCCCACGACATTGAGCGCGTCGTCGATGTCTGTGAGAGGGTCGCCATCCACGATAACCAGGTCGGCGAGGCTCCCCGCTGCGATGCGACCCAGCTGCAGACCGACGCCAAGGGCAGAGGCTACGTTTACGCCGGCGGCACGCAAGACCTGCTCCGGCGTTAGTCCGGCAGCCGCAAGCGCACGGAATTCGGCGTGCAGGCCGACGCCCGCCGGCAAGCCGTTGGGCTTGCTGCCGAGCACCACGGTCGTCTTTCCGCTGTCCAGCCGTGGCAGTGCCTCAAACCGGCGTTTCGGACTCAAGTCGCTGCCGAGCAGGCCGGCCTGACGTGAGGAAAGCAGGGCATCCAGGTTCGGTGTCTGCGCATCGGCCAGGCCGGATATGATGGTCACTGGTTCACTGCTGCCGGCCGCATGCTTCATGTCCCGGTACTGGTGCCCGCCTGGGGAGCCGGGTAGCGCGGCAGCGCCCAGCAACAGTGATGCCCCGGAGCCGAGCGCGGCCTGCCAGGTCTCGGCAAGCACCGGAACCCCCAGCGTTTGCCATCGCTCCACCGCGGCTTGCTGCTCCATCCCCGAGTTCATGTCGCCCGCGAGGGTCACCAGCCACGGGACAGGATCCCCCTCATCCGCCACGGGCCTGGCCGGGAGTATCCGTGGGCCCGGGATCTCGGTGCCCGACCAGCGCCGGCTTAATGCATCGGCTTCGCCATGATCAGCTACCAACGTCGTAACGCCGCAGGCCAGGAGCGCCGGGCCGAGCCGCTCATCGGCGTTAGCAGGCAAAGAGGCGTAGCCGTCGATGAAGCCCGGCAGCACCGTCAGGTCACCCATGTCCACGACCACGGAGCCGGTGCGATCCTGCTGCGGCTCGATGGCAACAATGCGTCCGCCCTCGAT
>JBFEXY010000166.1:0-5686 GCA_041562415.1 Woeseiaceae bacterium | reverse complement strand
GCGTCAGGTTCCGTCTGGAAGGCATTGGAGTCCGCCGTTTGCGGATTGCTCTGGAATCGCGTCGGCCTGATCATCAGGACGCTGGAGGCCAGTTGTGATTCTGTGGTCATCGTCATAGAGTTTGCCTGCGCCGGGTCTGCGCGGAGCTTGCTCCACGTCATGTCCGAATACAAGCTCGGCGATTCCCGGCAGATGGGCACATGATAAACCAGACGAAAACTGCGCGGATTCGCGCCGCATTGAGTAACCCGGGGTGGGTATGTCTGACGTGGTTCGGCATGACTGCCGGGGTATCGTTGCTGACAGTGCCGGTGCTGCTCTCGTCGGCCGTGGCTTCCCGGGCGGTATCCCTGGACGTGGCTCGCGTAATTTTCACGGCGCTGAACAAGGCCGAACTCGTTGCGCTGGTGACGCTGCTGATCGTCGTCCGTGTGTCCGGCAATGCCCGCAGGTGGTGGGCGGTTTCCTCGGTACTCGCTTTCATCATCCTGCTGCAGACGGTGTGGCTTCTTCCCGAGCTGGCCGACCGGGCGCGCATGATACTTTCAGGCACCGAGCCGCCGCCGTCGATCGCGCACGCGGCCTACTCGACGCTCGAACTTGTCAAACTCGGAATGTTGCTCATACTCGGACTGGGCGCCATTTCACGCACGGAACCGCGACTACCATGAGCGAAACTCGCCACGAAGAAATCGTCCTCGCCGCCGATGACGGACACGCGATCCACCTGCAAGTCTGGACACCCGCCGGGGACCCTGTGGGCGTCATTCAGCTGCTGCATGGGCTGGGTGAACACATAATGCGCTACGAGCGCTTCGCGAAGTTCGCGGTCGCGCGCGGCTACGCAGTCTTCGGGCATGACCATCGCGGCCACGGTGTTTCCGCGGGAGAGCGCGGTTACTTCGCCGATGAAGACGGCTGGCACAAGATAGTCGAGGACGTGCGCGTAGTGAACGATCACATTCGCGAGACGTGTGGGTCGAAACCGGTATTCCTGGTCGCCCACAGCATGGGTTCCTTCATCGGGGAGACCTTCGCCATGCATTACGGCGCCCGCCTGAAGGGTCTGCTTCTGTCCGGCTCATCCTGGCCGCAGCGCATTCAGCTTTTGCCGGGCAGGTTCCTCGCGAAACTCGAATCCTGGAGGCTCGGCAAACGGGGCCATAGTGCGCTGATCAACGCCCTCGGCTTCAGTGCGTTCAATCGCCGTTTCCGTCCTGTCCGGACCGAGATGGACTGGCTGTCCCGCGATGAAGCCGAGGTAGACAAATACGTGGCCGATCCGCTGTGCGGAGGCCCGTTCACGTGTGGTCTGTGGCTGGACTTCCTGGGTGGCCTGTTCGACCTGGGATCCGATCATGCCCTCGCGCGTATACCCGCCGACCTTCCCATCCTGATAACGGGCGGCGGCGCCGATCCTGTCGGCGGAGAAAAAGGCATGACGCGGCTGGCCATGCACTACATGCAGACACTGCATCAACGCGTGAAGCTGAAAATCTATCCCGAAGGCCGCCACGAAATGCTCAACGAGGTCAATCGTGAAGAAGTGACCGCGGACTGGCTCGACTGGATCGAAGCGCACACCTGACACGCGGAACTACGTAGGAGCACTTCTCTTCTCGAAGCCCGAAAAAGAAAAGCCCCGCCGGAGCGGGGCTTTTCGATTGCGGTCGTTACGCTCTGCGAGCGGAACGCGGTCTTACATGGCCTGCCAGTTCACACGCAGGTACCAGAACCCGCCGTTGAAGCCGAATGGCGTGAACTGGCTGTACTTGTTGCCCACGCCAGCCGCAGCACTCGGATTGTCATCCGGCACTTCGTCGAGCAGGTTCTGGGCGCCGAGAACGATCGTGGTGCGCTCGTTCCAGGTGTAGGCCACCTCGACATCGACGATCGACTTGCCGCTGTAGAATTGCGTGTCCTCCGAGTCGTACCAGTCGTCGTAGTAGCTGACCCGGCCGAGGAAACGCCAGTTACCCCAGAAATGGTTGGCCTGGAGGTTGTAGCGCGTCTCGGGCAGGCCCTTCTCGAGTTCGAGGATGCGCACGTCATCGATCGTGTCCGGATTGAAGGCAGTGACGGTTGTCGTCGTGCTATTAAACGCAAGACTCAGGTCGGTCGACGAATTGCTCCACTCGATGGGATAGGTCGCAACGACGTCGAAGCCTTCCGTCTCCGTGTCGAAGTCGTTCACGAAGAAGCGGAAGTTCTGCAGGCTTCCAGCACCGGCGACACCGGCCTCGATCAGGTCGTCGATCTCCTGCTGTGTCAGCCCGAAGAGCTGCGACAGATTAAGCCGATCGTCGACCTCGATGTTGAAGTAGTCAATCGTCACGTCGAAGTTACCCACACTGAAGAACGTGCCCAGCGTGAAGTTGATCGACTCCTCGGGCTCCAGCGGTCGACCGCCACGCAATACGGCAACCGGGCTCGTCGACGGGATCGTACCGTTGTTGACGAGTTCCGCCGCCGCAAGGTCGAACTCGGTCGACACGTTATAGGCATTCGACTGCCCCGGCGTCGGTGCCTTGAAGCCCGTGCTCGCCGTGCCGCGGAAACCGATATTGTCGGTAAGCCGCCAGTTGGCCGCGACCTTGTAGTTCGTCGTGGTACCAAAGTCCGCGAAGTCCTCGTAGCGCACCGCCGCACCCAGCAGCAGGCTGTCGGTGGGCTCCCACTCGCCGTCGACGTACACGCCGAAATTCTCACGGTCAAACTTGCCGCCAGCGATGTTTGAGAAGCCCGGGAAGCCGTTCGAAGCCGCGCTGAAACCCTGGTCGGCCAGTGGCCCGACCAGGAAGGATTCTTCCTGCCCGACCGTGATCTGGAATTCCTCGAGCCTGTGCTCCGCGCCGAACGCGAGGTTCGTGTTCTCGGTGGGCGAGAAGCCGAAGTCGAGGTTGAACATCCGCTCGAACTGCGTGTAAGCGCCCGGGTCGAACGAGACCGGCGTCGCAGGCCCGAGTGAGGCATTCACCGTGTTGTTAATGAAGAAGTCGGCTTCATTACGACCGACGCCGGCGCTGAAGTCCCAGCGCAGACCGTTGTTCATCTCGCCGCGGACTCCACCGACCAGCGACTGGTCGCTGACGTCACCGCCGAATCGTGGCGTAAAGCCGCCCGGGAAGATCTCCTGGAAGGAGAAGCACTCGTCGCGCGCGAACACTTCGGCCAGCGCGGACGGATCCGGAACGTTGTCCGTAATGGCAACCGTGGGACAGCCAGCGGGCGCACCGCCCTCTGCCAGCTGCAGGTCGCCGATCAGCAATGTCTCCCCATCATCGCCGCTGAATACCGCGGCGCGTGTATTCGGGTTACGGAAGTAGAAGCCACCGTCGACGTGCTTGGAAGAGTGATTGCCGAACGCGTACGCGGTCGTTCCGCCGCCGAGGTCCAGCCCGAGGTTCATCCACAGCTTGAGGTCGTCATCGATGATCGGCGAGCCCCAGATCTGTGCCGGGTTGGCGACGGCCGTGTTGCCTGCGGCGACCAGCGCAGCGGCATCGTCGCGCTGCACTGAGCGGTCGGTCGCATCACTCTCGCCGTATTCGAAGCTGAAGTTCGCATAGCCATTATCAGTCATCGGCAGGCCAAGGTTGGCCGCGACGCTGTAAATGGTGCCATCGCCTTCCTGGTACTGGCCCCACCTGCCTTCCACCTCGAGGCCCTCGGCATCGTCCTTGAGGATGAAGTTCAGCACGCCGGCAATAGCGTCGGAACCGTACTGTGCGGCCGCGCCATCACGAAGTACTTCGACGCGCTTCAGCGCGATTGATGGGATCGCCGAGATATCCGGCCCCTGGGCACCGTCGGCAACGCCGTTGCCGAGCCAGTAGATGACCGATGCGCGGTGGCGGCGCTTGCCGTTAACCAGGACCAGGGTATGGTCGGGCGCGAGACCGCGCAGGTTTGCGGGCCGCACGACTGTCGCCGCGTCCGAAATCGGTTGCATGTTCACGTTGTACGACGGAACGACATTGCGGAGCAGGTTTTGCAGGTCCGTGTCGCCCTGGTTCGCGAAGTACGCGGCATCGAGCACATCGACCGGTGCCGGCGAATCCTCTACCGAGCGAGCCTTGGCGCGCGTGCCGGTCGTGACGATCTCCTCGATCGACTCTTCCTGCGCAAATGCTTGTTGCGGCAAAGCAACGACCAGCGCCGAGATCAGGCCGATCACGAGCTTCGGTTGCTCAAAGAATTTAGTGTTCACAATTTTCTCCTTTGGTGATTTCCCGCCTGCAACACATGTGTGACGCCGTTACCTGGCTGCGATGAGCCTCGGAATCGGCTTGTTGAAGTGTGTAGCAGAGTCCCCCGTTCGGATGGCGTTGCAAAATAGCTACACCACTCGACGTGATAACTATTCTCTTTTGCGGGTGTCGAGTCAAGTATTTTGCGGCTCCGATTGGTCCGAATTCGCGATGTCCGGCACCGCTCACGCCCCGATTTCCGCCAGTTCCCGGCCATCCGCCAGCACGAGGCCCCGGGCCTTGAAGCGCTCGACATCGTCCGTTTCCGGGGTCGAAAAGTACATTCCGCCGGGTGCCTGCGCAGTCGTTTCGGGCTCCTTGCCGGTCTCGAGGGCCTGTATTGCCTCGACGATCATGTCGCAACCGGGGCCGTACAGCCGCAGTACGTTCGCGAGGTAGCTCGAACCGTAATCGGCCGGGACGGGTCGAATACCGATCACGGGCCCGGTGTCGATCCCGCTGTCGACGATGCGGTGCAGGGTCGCACCGATGATCTCCTCTTTATTCAGCATGGCCCAGAATGTAGCCATCACACCCTTGTAATCCGGCAGCACGCCCGAGTGGAGGTTGAGGACGCCCAGGCGGGGAATCGCGATGGCCTCGTCCTTGAGAATCCGTCGATAGCGGATCGAAACGATCAAGTCCGGCGCGAGCCTTCTCATCAGTTCGAGCCCGGCTACGCTGTTTGGATCGGGCAGCGTTCCTGCATCGAGAAGAGGTTGCGCGAGTCGACCGGCTTGCCGAAACTCGCCGCAGAGTCGGGCATCGACCGCCGCCAGCTCCAGCAGGTCGCGCGGAGTATCCAGGCGCGCCGGCAGATCCCCGGAAAAGAAGGCCACGTAATCGTGCTGCGGCACCGCCGAGATCACGCGCTGCAGCGCATGCAGGCTGGGCAAGTCGTCGTGGCCGAGGAGTACGATCTTCAACGGGATCTCACGTTACCGATTCGAGTCTGGCAAACAGGTCCTGATTGTAATGGCTTGCTCATTGAAATCCGGAGCGAAGCGCAACACACTGCGAACTCGATTTTCGCGGACCGGGAGCAGAGATGACGACAACGTTCGACTTCAAAGGCAGTAACGTATTTGTATTCGGTGGCACGAGCGGCATCAATCTCGGCATTGCACGCTGTTTTGCAGCAGCCGGCGCAAATGTGGCCGTGGCCAGCCGCTCGCAGGAAAAAGTCGATGCCGCCGTCGCAGAACTGAAGTCGTTGGGGTCGGAGGCATCCGGCTACGCGCTCGATGTGCGCGATGCGGAGGCCGTGCAGGCCGCCCTGGCCGGACATGACGCCTCTGCCGGCACTATCGACATCCTCGTATCGGGCGCCGCCGGGAACTTTCCTGCCCTCGCCAACGATATGTCGCCAAACGGCTTCAAATCCGTGGTCGACATCGATCTGCTCGGCTCCTTTCACGTGCTGCGGTCCGCGTTTC
>JBFEXY010000165.1:0-5695 GCA_041562415.1 Woeseiaceae bacterium | reverse complement strand
TCGCTGTGCAATTTCAGGTACACGCTTGCGCTCTACATCCAGGAGTAGAGACGGCCCGGATTGAAAATACCCCCGGGGTCCAGTGCCTGCTTCAGTCGAAGGAGTGTCCTTCGATACGCTTCGCTGCGTGCCGGAAATACGTCGGCGCCTTTCCCTGCGCCGCGCACATGAATCAATTCGCCACCCACCTTGCCGACGTGGGCATCGATCGTCTCTCGATCGCAGTCGGCTGCCAACCACCTTCGTGCGCCACGCCAATCGATCAGCCAGTCCTCATTCTGTTGGAAATGGTCATGTGTGGATCGGAGCGCGATGCACCAAAGGCCCTTTACGTCAGCAAAGAGAGGCAGGTCCATTTCCCGAAGCCGCGACCAGATCTCATCGTCGCCCGGCTGGATGCTGCCGTCGATTCCCTCGGCCGCGGCGCGAATCACCGATGCCGGCCCCGCAAGGCGAACGTACATGTCACCGTCATACCAGCAAGCTCCCGTTACGGGCAGGGGTGTCCGGCAGATCTTATTCATGACCCGCAGAGCATCGCTTGCGCCGATTGTCCGACGGACGGTTATCGTAGCCTCGGGCCGCGGAATGACCTTGAGGGTTACTTCTGTCAGGATGCCCAGCGTGCCCATCGCGCCGGCCTGCAATCTCGACACGTCGTAGCCGGCCACGTTCTTCATGACCTGGCCTCCGAAACGCAGGTGCTCGCCTTTGCCATTGATGATCCGCACACCGAGAACGTGATCTCGAATCGAGCCGCACCACGGCCGCGACGGCCCCGACAGGTTGCAGGCCAACGTACCCCCGACAGTTGCCTTGCCCTCAGATTCCGGCGGCTCACTCGCAAGCACCTGGTTCTGCAGTGCGAGCACCTGCCGCAGTTCCGATATCGTGGTGCCTGCGCGTACGGTTATCACCAGTTCCGAAGGCTGGTAATCGACGACGCCGGACCACACGCTCATGTCGATCGGTTCACCTTGCTGTTCCCGTCCCAGGTATTGCTTGGTGTTGCCGCCAGTGATGCAGAGCGGCTGCTGCGCGGAGGCGGCAGCTCTAACCCGGTCCAGCAGATCTGCGATACCTGTCACGTGGACCGATACTCCTGGCAGCGCTTGAGCGTCGGAACGCCCTTCCCGGGGTTCAGTAGCGCGTCGGGATCGAGAGCATCCTTGATCGCGTTCAGCTGGGCCAGCTCGGCATCACTGAACTGGTCCAGCATCTGTGCCAGTTTCTCGATGCCGACACCGTGCTCTCCGGTGATGCATCCTCCTGCAGCGACGCAAAGCCTGAGAATCTCGGCGCCGAACTCCTCCGCTTTCTGCAGTTCACCGGGCTTGCTCTCGTCGAAAAGAATCAGCGGATGCAAATTGCCGTCGCCCGCGTGGAAGACGTTCGCGACCCGCAACCCATACTCACGTGAAAGCCGACTGATCTCGCTCAGGACACGAGAAAGACTCCGGCGAGGGATAGTGCCGTCCATGCAATAGTAGTCCGGTGAGATACGCCCGACAGCGGGAAACGCCGATTTCCGTCCTTTCCAGAACAGCAGGCGCTCGGCCTCGTTCTGCGACACGCGAATAGACCTCGCCCCGTGTCCCCGGAAGACTTCCGTAACCTGCTCAATGCTGTACCTGACCTCCTCCTCGGTGCCGTCCAGTTCGCAGAGGAGCAGGGCCGCGGCTTCCGTGTCATATCCGGCGCCGACATAGTCCTCCGCCGCCTGGATGGCATAGCTGTCCATCATCTCGAACCCCGCCGGGATGATCCCCTCCGCAATGACGGCGCTCACCGCATCTCCGGCGAGTTCGAGTTGATCGAATGATGCAAGCACAACCTGGCAGTGGGATGGCCTGGGCAGTAGCCTGACCGTGACTTCCGTAACGACACCCAGCATGCCTTCCGAGCCGATCAAGAGCGCCATCAGGTCGGGACCGGCGCTGGCCAGCCCCTCGCAGCCCACCGTGATGATCTCGCCCTCGACGGTAACGACCGTCAGCTGCACCACGTTGTGCACGGTCAGCCCGTACTTCAGACAGTGGACGCCGCCTGCATTCTCCGCGACGTTGCCGCCGATCGAACATGCGATCTGCGATGACGGGTCCGGCGCATAGAACAGCCCAAACGGAGCGGAGGCTTCGCTGATAGCGAGGTTGGTTACGCCGGGCTGTACGCGAGCCAGCCCGGAATCCGGATCGACTTCGAGGATATTGGAGAGACGCGCCAATGACAGCAGCACGCCATCCGGGTGTGGCAGCGCCCCGCCCGAGAGGCCGGTGCCGGCGCCACGAACGACCACCGGGACCCGGTGCTGGTGGCACAAGCGCATGATTTTGCAGATCTCGTCCGTGGAAGACGGCGCCACGACCAGGCCGGGCATCTGCTTGTACACCGATAAGCCGTCGCACTCGAACGGCCGTTTGGACTCCGCAGCGGCCACGACGTAGTCCCCGTCGATAAACTGACGGAACTTCGCCGCAAGGGACACGGTGTTCGCAGTGTTCGTTTGTCCAGCCTGCTTCACGTGACCAATAAAGATGCTCTCGTTGTAACCCCGGCTATTCCGCCAGCCGAATCCGGCCGGACAGGACGGTATTCTCCAGGTTGGTACCGTCCTCGACCCTGACGATGCTGGCTGATACTTCGCCGCTAACGCGCGCGCAACGGCGAACCGTGACGGTATCGGGCCCCGTTGCCGTTATCGTGCCGTCGAACGTACCTTCTATCTCCAGGTCTTCCCCGACGGTCAGTTCACCCTTCATCACGACCGTGCTGCCAATGATCGAAGGCAGTGGGCGCCGCGAACCTTCTTCGCCGCGCCGCGCTTCGGTTTCGGGCGCCAGTTCCTCCGGGACGGGATCAGAAGGAGCCACTGATGCCTATCCGGCTGATTCCGCCTGTTTCGCCGACTCCCCGACCGGCAGGCTCGTCGGCTTGCTGGCAGACTTTTTCTTCTGGCCCATGTCGATGCTGCCCGAGAATTGCGCGCCATCTTCCATGACGATACGTGCGCAGCGGATATTGCCCTTCACATCCGCCGACTTCGCAAGTTTCACGATGTCCTCGCCGCGAATATCACCTTCGATCCTGCCGTAAACCTCCACCGTCCGAGCGTCTATGTCCGCCTTGACGCGACCCTCTCTTCCCACCGTGAGATTCTTGTCCTGATGGGCAATTGTACCTTCGATCTCGCCCTCGATGATCAGGTCCTCGTTCGCCGATAATTCACCCTTGAATTTGAGCGTCGGCCCTATAACGGAGGTCTTGCGCCGCCGCACGTCCGGACTCGTGGAAACGGCCGGTTCGGATTTCTCGTATTCTGAAAAGTCCTCTTTCTTTTTGTTGAACATGATCCTGTTACCTCTCGTTTGCCTGCCTGGGTAGCATAACGCTTCTGCCCCCGCTTACCTACGATCTTTACACAAGCTTTTCCTGCTCCGCATCCACAAATCAGGTACTTGGTCTCGGGGCGCCGGAGCGAGACCACCCCACACCAACTCTAGTCGATGCGTTAGAATCGATGACGGTCGGAGGCCATGCTGTTGTCCGAAGATTGAATTGTGTGTCTCCCTGGCCGATGCGAGGGGGCGGATCGATGTTGGACGGATACAAGAGATGAAAGCAGCATCAGTTTACGACTACCGGAGCTTCGCCAGGAAGCGTGTCCCGCATTTCCTGTTCGAGTACCTCGATGGTGGCTCCTACGCAGAGGTAACCAAGGATCGAAACAGGGCTGACCTCGAATCCCTCGCGCTGAGACAGCGCGTTATGCGGGACGTTTCCGACATCAACACGGCGGCACAGCTGTTCGGCCACGATTATCGAATGCCGGTCGGACTGGCACCGGTCGGCCTTGCCGGAATGTACGCACGACGCGGTGAGCTGCAGGCAGTGAGGGCTGCCGAAGCGGCAGGCGTGCCATTCAGCTTGTCTACCGTCGGAGTATGTCCGATCGCCGAGGTCGCCGAGGCGGCAACCAAGCCATTTTGGTTCCAGCTGTACATGATCCGGGACCGCGAGTTCATGCGCGACATGCTGACTCTGGCACGCGAGGCGCGTTGTGCGGCGCTGATCTTCACCGTTGACCTGCCCGTACCCGGTTCGCGGTACCGCGACTACCGATCCGGCCTTGCCGGTGAGAGCTGGCTGTCAGGCAATACTCGGCGCGTATTTCAGGCAATGTTGCGGCCGCGCTGGGCCTGGGACGTCGGGCTTTTCGGCCGGCCGCACCAGCTGGGTAATGTTGCCCCGGTCCTCGGAAAGAAAAGCGGCCTCGAGGATTTCATGGCCTGGATGGGGAAGAACTTCGATCCGTCGGTATCCTGGCGGGACCTCGAGTTCGTTCGCGACAACTGGGACGGCCCGATCATCATCAAGGGCATATTAGACCCGGACGACGCTCGGGAAGCCGCTGCCGCAGAGGTCGACGGTGTCATTGTCTCGAATCACGGCGGCCGCCAGCTGGATGGCGTCGTCTCCAGCGCCGCAGCACTTCCCCGGGTCGCGGACGCCGTGGGCGATCGGCTCGTCATCCTCGCCGACGGAGGCGTCTATTCCGGTCTCGACGTCGTCCGTATGCTGGCGCTCGGCGCCGATGCCGTGCTGATCGGCAGGAGCTGGGTATACGCGCTGGCTGCTCGGGGACAGGCCGGCGTGGAACACGTATTGGAGATGATCCACAAAGAGATGCTGGTCGCGATGGCTCTGACCGGATGCCGCGAGATCGCCGATATTGACCGCCAGGTTTTGGATAATCGCGGGGAGCAGTGACCAATGACCGATGAATTTCGCGAACGCGCTTTGGATTACCACCGGCACCCCGTTCCGGGCAAGCTGCAGATCCAGCCGACCAAGCGCATGGTCAACCAGCTCGACCTCGCACTGGCGTATTCGCCGGGGGTGGCCATCCCCTGTGAAGAAATTGTCGCAGACCCGGCGTCGGCAGCAACCTACACGACCCGCGGCAACCTGGTCGGGGTGGTGACCAACGGCACCGCCGTGCTCGGACTGGGACCGATCGGCCCGCTGGCCTCCAAGCCGGTGATGGAAGGCAAGGCGGTGCTGTTCAAGAAGTTCGCGGGTATCGACGTGTTCGACATCGAGATCGACGAAACCGATCCGGACAAGTTCGTCGACATCGTCGCCTCCCTGGAACCTACGTTCGGGGGCATCAATCTCGAGGACATCAAGGCCCCCGAGTGTTTCGACATCGAGCGCCGGTTGCGCGACCGCATGTCGATACCGGTGATGCACGACGACCAGCACGGCACGGCGATCTGCGTCGCCGCGGCCGTACGCAACGGGCTGCGCCTGATCGGCAAGAACATCGAGGACGTGCGCCTGGTTGGCAGCGGCGCCGGCGCCGCCGCCCTGGCTTGCGTCGACCTGCTGGTTGCCATGGGTTTGCGCAAGAAGAACGTGACCCTGTGCGACATCCACGGCGTTGTTTATCTCGGTCGTGACAACATGGATCCTTTCAAAGAGCGCTATGCGGTCGACAGCGACGCCCGTGTCCTCGACGACGTGATCGACGGTGCCGATGTGTTCCTGGGACTTTCGGCGCCCCGCGTTTTCAAGCCCGAGCAGGTCAAGCGCATGGCCGAGCGCCCGCTGATCATGGCGCTGGCGAATCCCGAGCCCGAGATCCGGCCGGAACTGGTGCGCGAAGTGCGACCCGACGCGATCATCGGTACAGGCC
>JBFEXY010000164.1:0-5763 GCA_041562415.1 Woeseiaceae bacterium | reverse complement strand
GGCAATTCCCGCGGTCAGGCAGCTCGCGAGACCAACGAGTACGAATTCGACCGGGGTCGCTCCGTTGTCTTCGGCGGCGAAAATCTCGGGATGATCCGCATCAAACCGGAAGGCGCTACGGTGCTGCTGTTCCTCGCCAAGCCCGAAGAACTTGTCGATCGTTGTGCGGCTGTGCGTTCCATTGACCCACTCACTGGTCGCGCGCCACTGGAATTGCGCAGCCTCGGGTGCCTGCGTCAACGCCTCGCGTGCACCGAGAAGAGCCTCGACATTTACTCCGTTGTCCGCATTGATCTGATTGTTTTCCATGGTGTTCTGCTCCTGAATAGTTGTGAAATCAGCTTCCCGGGTTCGTCCCGGGCAGGAGCAACTGTGCCGGCTCGTCGTTTGAGCCCGCGTGGAATCGGCCGTGGAATTTTCGATTTTTTACCCGAACATGTCGGGCGCCAGGCGCTGGAATGCCCAGATCGCGTCGAACGGCATGCCTGCCTGGCGCTGGGCGATGCGCACCGATTCGGAATCCGGCGCCTCATACAGACAGGCCATTCGCCTGCGATCGGTCGAGAAGAAGGTGCGCATGAACCGGACCCGATGCGTCTCGAGGCAGTGAATATTCTCGTCCTCGATGGCCTGCAGGTCTTCGAGCGCCACGGGCTCGTCGAAGCTGCGGAGCACGAGTACATTGGCCGCACGAATCTCGTCTGGTGACCTGTCCGGCGCATCGTGCACGGTGCCGGGCCAATGGACTCTCATGTCCGTGTCGATGCTGCGCAGCGCCGTGCGCACCGACTCTGCATCGGGGCCGCGAAAATGACATAGCAGGTGCTGCCTGTCCCTCGACAGCAAACTCTCCTGCCATTCGACACGGTACAGGTCGAAGCAACCCGACGTACCCTGCACCATTTCCAGGAGGGCGTCGTCAGTCAGTGGCTCCAGGAATTGCCTCTGGAGGATTACATCGCTCATCGCTGAGTCCTCGCTGGCTCGATCACGATTCCTTGCACTCCCGTCCCGCGGCGAGTCGCCTGCCAATGTCAGCCGCCCAGCTGGCGGCCGCAGGCAGCAGACGATCGACCTCACCGGCATGCCCTGCCGCTTCCTCGGCGTCCATCTCTCCGAAACCGCACGCAAGCACGGCATTAGCAATCAGCATCTCCGTCGGGCGTTCCAGTATCGTGGCATATTCGAGTGCCTCGGTAGCGCGCTCCACGGCATTCTGTTTGCGGCCACGCTCACAGTCTATTACCGCCGTACGCGTCAGGATGTATGCCAGCCGGTATTTCGCGTCGGCAATCCGCAGTGCGTGGAGCGCGGCGTCGAGTTCTGCAAAATCGTCGTCGATCGCATAGTTGCATAAGCCCAGCAGCGCGTCGGCAAACGGCTTTTCGCTGCCTTCGCGAATCCTCTCGCCGAGCGATACGAGCTGTTCAGCCCGATCGCGAGCCACCTCATAACGGCCGCGCTGCAGCTCGATAATGACGAGATACTCTGAGGCCAGAAATTCGTTGAGCCTGTCGCCCGCCGATTTGCAGAGCGTACGTGACTGCTGGAAGAATTCCTCAGCTTCATCAAGTCGGTTTTCATGAAGGCGCAGCATGCCATTACCTGCCGCGATCGCCGGATGCGCGAACTGCCGGCGTTGCGCGAGCGAGTCGGCCTCCATCAGCATTGCATCCGCCTGTGAAAGATCGCGTTCGAGCATTACCAGGCACTTCGCAGTCTCCGCCATGCCGACGATGTTTGCCTTGCTGTCGTCTCCGCGCATGACACGTGAGGATTGCAGGGACTGCTCGCGTGCGCCGTCCCATTCTCCCTGGCTCCACCGTACATACGCCGCCATGTGATAACCGAGTCGCGCATGGGGAAGGTCACCGAGGTCGAGTGCACGTTCGGCAAGCGCCGCATACAGCTCGGCGGCCGTCTCCCAGTCGTCGATCGGTTCGGCGGACAGCAATATGTTGTGCAGATCTATCTCGACCGCCACGCGCGCAGGATCACTCAACTCCTTGGCGAATTGCAGGCCCTGCCGGGCCAACGATCGGGCATTATCGTTGGCAAAGAACCTCAGGCAGAGCTTCCCTACGGAGACCATCGATCGGGCCGCCAGTCCGGGGTCTCCGCTCAAGGTCGAATGGTGTGCGAGCCAGGAGGCGCGGGCGAGGTCCAGAGCGGATTCCTGTTCCAGTATCTCGGCCGCCCGGCGATGCATGACCTGCCGCCGCAGCGGCGAAATATCCGCATACACGGCCTTGGCGATCAGGTCGTGCGAGTAGCGCAGACCGTTGTCCGCCGGTACCAGCATTGCCTGGCGCTCTGCCACTTCGAGCACTTCGCCGATCTCGGTTGCGTCCAGCCCGGCTACGACCGATAGTGAAACAGCATCAATCGGAGGCAACAGGACAGCCGCCCATTCGAGTACTTCCACCCCGGTTGTACTGAACCGTCCAAGGCGTTCACGCACCAGTTCGTTGAGTGACCCGCCACCGGAGCCGTCCACTTCGGCCCTCGCAAGCTCGATTGCGAGCAACGGGTTGCCGCCGCACTCCCCGCTCAGACGCTCGAAATCCGCACCCGGGGCCTGTTCGGCAATGAGCTGTGACAGTGCGTCCTCCGGCAGGGGCCCGAGTTCGATTTCCGTGAGCAAGCCATCGTGACGCAGCCCGCTCAGCGATTGTTGCAAAGGCGCGTTGTCCCGAATCTCTCCGCTCCGTGCAGCAACTACGGCGAATACCGGCCGATCCCGGTTCATCCTCATGACGTAATGCAGCGCGGATGCACTCGATTCGTCGCACCATTGCAGGTCGTCGAACAGCAGTACCACCGGTGAGGCCTCGGCTTTGCGCGCGATGAGGTCGGAAAGTTTGCCGAACAGGCGGTCGCGGTTGGAGACGTCGGTTGCACCGAAAATTTCCGCGTAGACTTCGCTGCCGAGCGCCCGCAGCGAGTCGATCCACAGCGCGAAGGGCCTGATCGCATCAGACTCGAACGCGGTTGCCTGCAGGACGAAAGCATTCGTGTCTTCCGCATATTCGAGCAGGGACTGCAGAACGCAGCTCTTGCCGATTCCAGGCACGCCGCGCACGACGACGATAGCGGCCCTGTGATCGGCACCAACATCGTCAAGGGCCGTCACCAGGGTACCCACTTCTTCCTTGCGTCCGACCAGTCCGCGACGACGAGGCACCGCCGCCTTCACTTCCCTGGATTTCCTCGGCGTCGGCGTCAACGGCACGCGGTCGATGCGAGGACCCTTCCGCGCAGCGACCAGTGCTCCTGACGGTAGAACCCCGGCTTCTTTCAGCATGCGCAGTCCGAGCTGAAACTGCTCCTCGGCCTCTGCGGTCTGGTTTGCCGCATTGAGCAGCCGGATCAGCAACGCCCGGTGCTCCTCGTCGTAGGGTGACAGGCCCACGAGTGCCCGCGCATGCGGCAATGCACGCTCCGGGCTGCCCTCCAGTCGTGCAACGAGCGCAGCAAGCAATGCCACACGGTCGCGGAGCGATTGCTCGCGCTCGGCGACGCACCATGCATGGAAATCGTGGAAATTGGGAAACTCCAGTCCCTCCAGGAAGTTGCCGCTAAAACGCGCCGCAGCCGCCTCGAGAACCTCCACGGGTGCCTCGGCGAGACCGTTGCCGACCAGCGCCCGCAGCTGGGTGACGTCAATCGACAGATCGTCCGTGTCGACGCCGACATTTACCCGATCAGCGATGATTCTCGACTTGTCGTCGTCGTCGACGAGGCGGCGCAACTTCGACAGGCTCCAACGCAATGAGCCGCGCGGGTCGTCCGGAATTTCCCAGAGCAGCTCGCACAGGTGTTCGCGCCGGAACTGGCGCGGATTGAGGCTCAGGTATGCCAGCAGTGCGCGGGTCTTCTTCGAGGGCGGCAGCGGCAGCGGTTTGCCGTCCCTTACGACCTCGAAGTCACCCAGAAAATGGAGTTCCAGCGCTGTCATGCGCGTCCTACTACCCCTATAACAGCCTGTTTTCAGGACCTTTTAGACAAAAGTGACAAAAACCACGTTCGTTTCCACGGTGGCTTCATCGATGTAGCACAAAGATTAGCACCAGATTCAACGCATAAACGAATCGCGGAGGAGGTCACCATGCCTCGTAACAACAACCTGCTGGAACGAATCGGACGGATACCACTGGTCAGCTATGGCATGACCGCGGCCCGCCTGCGTCAAAACGTCATCGAGGAGCATCACAATGGCTCGATATCTGAACATCATGGAAACCATTGGCAATACGCCGCTCGTAAAACTCAACCGGCTGGCGCCAACGAACGTTAATGTCTTCGTCAAGGTCGAGTCATTCAACCCTGTTGGCTCTATCAAAGACCGTATGGCGCTGGCCATGATCGAAGATGCCGAGCGCAGCGGCGAGCTCAAGCCCGGCCAGACCATCGTGGAAGCAACGAGCGGCAATACGGGCATTGCTCTGGCGATGGTCTGTGCGGCCAAGGGCTATCCGCTGGTCGTCACGATGGCCGAAAGCTTCAGTATCGAACGGCGCAAGATGCTGCGTTTCCTCGGTGCCAGGGTGGTATTGACGCCCGCGGCCGAGAAAGGAACGGGCATGCTCAATAAGGCCGCGGAACTCGCAGAGGAACACGGCTGGTTCCTGTGCAGACAGTTTGAAAATGAAGCGAATGCCGAGGTTCACACACGCACCACAGCCAGCGAGATTATCGCCGACATGCAGGACGAGCGGCTGCACGCGTTCGTTTCCGGATTCGGCACGGGCGGGACATTGCTGGGCGTAGCCCGCGGGCTGAAGATGCACGACGCCTCCATACGGGTTGTCGCCGCTGAGCCCGATAACGCGCAGGTGCTCGGGAGCGGTATCCCGCAACCTCGGGCTGCCGATGGCGCCCCATCGCGAAGCCACCCGAACTTCCGCCCGCACCTGATGCAGGGATGGAGCCCGGATTTCGTCTCGCACCTGACGCAAACCGCAATTGACGAAGAACTGGTGGACGAAGTCGTACCGATTTCCGGTAACGACGCATTGCGGCTGGCCCGGGAGTTGGCGCGACAGGAAGGCATATTCGTCGGTACGTCGGCGGGTGCGACGCTCGCCGCCGCACTCGATGTCGCGCGTCGCGCTACAGCAGGTTCGAACATCGTCTGCATCCTGCCCGACACGGGCGAACGCTACCTGTCGACACCACTGTTCGAAGATATCGGCGAGGAAATGGATGAGGAAGAGCTCGCCTTGTCCCGGTCCACGCCGGGCTATCGGTTCGACGTATGTGCCACGCCCGTGTCCATACGCAAGGCGCCGCAGAAATCCGATCTCGATCCCGTCGCAGAGGACTTTGTCAGCAGCGTTATTCGCGACAACAAGGTCGTATTGTTCTCGCTCGAATGGTGTGAGTTCAGTTGGTCAGTGCGCAAGCTGTTCTCCCGGCTGGGTGTCGAGTACCAAAGTGTGGATCTCGATTCGGTGGCTTACCAGGCGGATAACCGCGGCGGGAAGATCCGCGCCGTGCTGGAGGATCGCATCGGCAGCCCGACGATTCCGCAGATCTACATCGGCGGCGATCACGTGGGTGGCTGCACCGAGCTTTTCGACGAAATGCGCGCCGGTACGATGCAGCAACGCCTGCACGACTGTGGGGCCACCTGCCGTAATGACATTGACTTCGATCCTTACGAGCTGTTGCCGAAATGGGTCCACTCGAGGAGAACGGCGTGACGCTTCAGGACAACCTATTACCCGATCTGGAGGAGATTTAATCATGGCATTTATCAAG
>JBFEXY010000163.1:0-5771 GCA_041562415.1 Woeseiaceae bacterium | reverse complement strand
GGCCGGCATTCGCCCCCAGCCAACGGAATGCTTCGGAGTCCTCGAACTCTTCGGTCAGCGGCCGCGAGCCCGGCGTTGCGATATCGACGGCCAGGCCGGTGTGGTGCTCGCTGTGCCCCGGCGCGGCGTTCACCACCAAAATATCCGTAATCGATTGACCTGCATTGATTTTTTTGCGGATCAGCGCCGCCTGGTACTCGTAACTGCGGAATCCGGAGACGATCAGCAGAGTGACACCGTCGCCGGCCGCCGCCTCGACCATCGCGTACCACTGTTCCGCCGCGACCGGAGCAAGACGCTGCATGCGGCCCACGAGGTTCGGCCCTACCTCGACGAGTTCGTCTGCTTCGTCGTAGGCGGGCGGGCCGCCGGATTTACCGTAGCCTGCGGGGATGCCGAGTTCCTGGTGAAGTTCGCGTAGCATATCGGGGCGGAATTGTACCAGCCGCGCCGCTAAATGGGCTGGAATGGAAAATGACGAGCGAAGACAGAATCTACAGGGCACGGGTTGAGGGCGAGGCCGGGGAAACCGAGCCCTTCCGATTCAACGATGAGGTCGCAGCGGTATTCCCGGATATGCTGCGACGATCGATCCCCGGTTACGCGGCGTCGCTGGAGGCAATTGGCTCGCTCGCAGCGCGCTACGTTCGGGCCGGAAGCAACTGCTACGACCTTGGCTGTTCGCTGGGCGCCGCATCGCTTGCCATGCGCCAGGGGCTCCGGTCAGCGGGCTGCCGTATCGTCGCCATAGACAATGCCCCCGCAATGATCGAGCGCTGCCGCAGAATCGTTCGCGAAGAGTGCCTGCGCGCCCCGGAGGGAACGCCGGTCGAGGTTGTCGAGGGCGACATACTCGAGGTCGGGCTGTCGAACGCATCGATGGTGGTGCTGAATTACACGCTGCAGTTCCTGCCGGTCGCGGACCGCGAAACGATGATCCGCCGCGTCTTCGACGGCCTGAATGACGGTGGGGTACTCGTATTGTCGGAGAAGGTGGTGGACCCGGACCCGGCGATGGAGGCGTTGCTAAGAGACCTCCACCACGAACACAAGCGGCGTAATGACTACAGTGCGCTCGAAATCAGCCGCAAGCGCGCCGCCCTCGAAAACGTGCTGATTCCGGAGACCGTCGATCAGCACCGCGACCGGCTGTTGCGTGCCGGCTTCAGCAGCGCGGCGGTATGGCTCCGCTATTTCAATTTTGTTTCCATCATCGCCATCCGATGACCGCACCCGAGACCGCTACCCTCGCTGCCGTACTCGAGAAACTGCAACTCGAGCACTGGCTGGATCCGATGCTGGCACTGCAGAGCGAGCGCATGTCGGCGTCTGCACACGGGGACTTCACGCGCTGGCAGGAGGTCGTGGCGCAGCTGCGGACCGCATCGGGCGACGCCGATCGACGTACGTTGTTGTTGCAGCTCGCTCCGTGGCGCAAGGGGCCATTCGATATCGGCAGCGTCCACATCGACGCCGAGTGGCGCAGCGACCTGAAGTGGCAGCGTGTCCAGGACACGATTGCACCGTTGTCGGGCCGGCGCATCCTCGATGTCGGCTGCGGCAACGGCTATTACGCCCTGCGCATGGCGGATGCCGGTGCGGCCGCCGTGCTCGGCATCGATCCGACGCTGCTCTACGTTATGCAGTTTCTCGCGGTAACTGCGCACCTGCCACCGAAGCCGGTTGCGGTTCTGCCGTTGCGTCTACATGAGCTTCCCGAGGCGTGCCATGCGTTCGATACCACGTTTTCGATGGGCGTTCTGTATCACCAGCGGTCGCCGCTGGAACACTTGCGGCAACTGCGCACTACACTGCGCAGCGGTGGGCAACTGGTGCTCGAAACTATCTTCATTCCCGGCGAGGAATCCTGCGCGCGCACGCCGCCCGGCCGCTATGCAAGAATGAAGAACGTCTGGCTTCTCCCCACGCTTGCGGAGCTGACTACCTGGCTGCAGCGCAGCGGTTTTCGGGAAGTCCAGATCGTCGATACCGCAATCACCACGAGCGAGGAGCAGCGCTCCACTGCGTGGATGAGCTTCGAGTCCCTCGCGGAGGCGCTGGACCCGCAGGATTTCAGCCGCACCGTCGAAGGCTGGCCCGCCCCACGCCGCGTAGTCGCTACCGCGACCGCACCGTAAGGGCGGCTCTCGAACCAGGGCACCCTCCTGCAGGTGGATTTTCACTGACAGGCGGCACGGCGGAGGCTCCGGCGTCGGCTCAGTAACCCGTGGCGACTACTTCGCAGCGTTCGTGAGTGACCTGTTCTCCTTCCGTCAACTCGCGGAAGAACCAGATAGACGTCGTCGCCGCGAAGGCGTCCGGCCCACCGTTGATCGAATGTGCCGGACGGTAAACGTAGCCACCGGGAAAATAGACATCCGTCGCGACCTCGGTACCGACACACTCGCTGTGCGTGTAATTACCAACAACCAGGTAACCCTCGCGGTTGGCAGTCGATGACTGCCACGGGATCTTTGCGCCGGGCTCGATACGCTGGAGCCAGCTCCTCGCACCGGAGCCGGGATCGGCCCGCAATTCCTTCACGGCGACGCCCTCGGTTTCAGTGTCGTCCCAGTCGATCAGTCCACTCTCGAGGATCAACGGCGTCCTGATTACTGCGGTCGGCTCGATGTCGTCGAGGAAGTAAAGAATCCGCGCGCCGGTGGATGACTTCAGTTTGAAGCCGAGCGTCCCCGGCGGGAGATACGCATACCCGCCCCGCTTCAGGCTGACGTCGGCGACACTCAGTTCACCGTCGATCACGAATATCTCGAGCGTCTTGTCCGGCGATGCACCGCTGGTGCCCTGCCACGACGATGGCAGGTCGATCCTGTAGCCGCCGCCGGCACTGTCGCTGTTTGCACCGACCAGACCTTTCGCACGCACGCCGGGCAGGCCGGCGATGAAGACGTCCGGTATTTCCTCGACGCGCACGAAGGCGGGATAAGGAACGTCGGGTTGACTGGGTGCGCAGGCCGTAAGCTGCAAGGCAAGTGCACAGAAGAGCAGGCCGCGGAGCGCCTTGATCGTCATGCTGCATCTCCCACCGGCTCGGTCACAAACCGGAAAAGAAAAAAGCCGCCCAGAAACTGGGCGGCACAGTAAGCGGAAGATGGCTCGGGCGGGTTACAGCGCGCAGGAATGATCGAAACGTCAATGTCGTGATGGAATTCTGCGTGGTACTGCTTCCGTACACGCAAGCCGCTTGGTCTCTGGTCGCGAGCAACGATCAATCGCCGCTCATTTCAGGTGACGCGTTGAGAGGAAGCACGTAACACCTGCCATCGATTCATGCGTCCGGCATGGCGACTTGCCTGCACTGCCTTACTGCATCTCATCTCCGTGCGTACCGGATTGGTACCGGCAGAATGCTACTACATCTTGTATAGGAAGGCGAGTAATCCACAAGATGTAGGTAAAGTGTAAAAAATCGCGACGATCAACGACGAACACGATACGCTTTTGCGCCTTGTTCCGGCGAATCGACCGAGAGGTGTACAGCTTGACCCACGATGAACAGCACGAAGGGCGGGCCAGGCATCAGTGGGTCGGCTTGTTTCTCGGCCCGTTGCTTGCGATCGCCATGTTGCTGGGGGGTGCGCCCGAGGGACTCGGCGATGCTGCATGGCGCACGGCGGCGATCGGAGTCCTGATGGCGGTCTGGTGGGCGACGGAGGCCGTACCCATTGCTGTAACGGCGCTGCTGCCGCTCGTCGTTTTCCCGATGCTCGACATCGCGTCGATTCACGACACGGCGAGACCCTACTCGAACAAGGTCATCTATCTCTTTCTCGGCGGATTCATCGTTGCATTCGCCATGCAGCGCTGGAACCTTCACCGCCGTATCGCGCTCAACGTACTCCAGGTCGTCGGTGGCAATGGCCGCTCGCTGGTCGGCGGCTTCATGATCGCAAGCGCAACCATCAGTATGTGGGTAATGAATACGTCGACAACCATGATGCTGCTGCCGATTGCGTTGTCTATCATCGGCGTCATTCACACCTCGGTCGCCGGGCTGACCGAGAGGGGCAAGCGGGACTTCCAGTACGCGCTTCTTCTCGGTATCGCCTACAGCGCAACGATCGGCGGGATGACGACCCTGGTGGGCACCGTGCCCAACGCATTACTCGCCGCATTCATGCTGGACACCTACGGCACCGAGATCGATTTCGCACGCTGGATGCTCGTAGGAATACCGCTCGCTATCGTCATGCTGCCGCTCTCGTGGCTCGTGCTGACGCGGGTCGTGTTCAATGTGGACTTCGTGACGTCGGCTGAGGCCAGTTCGGAACTCAGGCGCATGAAAAAAGAGATGGGCAGCATTTCGGTGCCGGAGTCCCGCGTCGCAATCATTTTTGCGTGCATGGCATTGCTTTGGATGACACGGCCTTTGCTGACCCACCTGCCGGGACTCGGAGCGCTCGATGATTCCGGTATCGCGATGGCGGGTGCGATAGCGTTGTTCCTCGTACCCAGTGGCTCGAAAGAGGACCCGTTATTGTTGCGCTGGAATTACGCGGAACGGCTGCCCTGGGGCGTGCTCATCCTGTTCGGCGGCGGATTGACGCTCGCGAGCGCGGTGTCGAAAACCGGGCTGGCCGAATGGCTGGGCATGAGCCTGCAGGCGGTCGGCGATCTGCCGCTCTGGGTGATCGTCGTCGCAGCGTCCACGATGATCATCTTTCTCACCGAGTTGACCAGCAATACCGCCACGACGGCGACGTTTCTGCCTGTTGTGGGCGCAATCGCGCTCGAAGCCGGCTTTGACCCGATCATTCTGACCGTGCCGGTAACGCTCGCGGCAAGCTGCGCATTCATGCTGCCGGTTGCGACGCCGCCGAACGCGATCGTTTTCGGTTCCGGGATGCTTACCATCCCCAGGATGGCGCGTGCGGGGCTGGCCCTCAACCTGATCGGCATCGCGCTGGTGGCGGCCGTGGCCATGACGCTCGCACCCAGGTTCCTGCACTGAGATTCACGATATGAAAGACGCCTACGATATCAGCAACGCCAACAAGGTCCGCCAGCTACGCAAGAAAGCGCGTTACGACAGGGCGACCGTCCACGCGATTCTCGATGCCGGGCTGGTAGCGCACGTCGCTTTCGTACAGGAAGGTGCGCCCGTCATCGTGCCGATGATCTATGGCCGCGTTGACGAGACCTTGTACCTGCACGGGGCCCGCAAAGCGCGCGTGATACGACTGCTCGAAAGGTCGGATCCGGCCTGCCTCAACGTGACTTTGCTCGACGGTATCGTGCTTGCGCGCTCGGCGTTCAATTCTTCGATGAACTATCGCTCGGTGACAGTGTTCGGCACGCCGCAACTCGTCGACGATTACGATGGCAAGGTCGAAGCGCTTCGCGTGATCAGCGAACAATCGATGCCCGGGCGCTGGGACGAACTACGCGCGCCGCACGAGCAGGAGATCAGGATGACAGGAGTTATCCGGCTCGACATCGAATCGGCCTCGGCGAAGGTCTCGGACGGCATGCCGGATGACGAGGACGAGGACTACGACATCCCGATCTGGGCGGGCATATTGCCGCTGGAGTCGAGTTTCATGGCGTTGCAAGGCGACGATCGCATTCTCGACGGCGTCGCGCCCTCCACTATCGTACAGGCCCTGCAGGGGCGCAGGCTCTGACGCGACGGCTGCCCGTCCGCAGGCCGGGCATCAGACCACGTTGGGAAACTGCGAGTGCTCGGCTTCGAGACGCAACAGCGCCTCCTTGGTGTCCAGCCCGCCGCCGAAGCCGGTCAGATCACCGTG
>JBFEXY010000162.1:0-5778 GCA_041562415.1 Woeseiaceae bacterium | reverse complement strand
GATCTCCGCGTCCACGTTGTCGAACTGCAGCGCACCGTTGCCCGACATCATCGTGGCCAGCATGTTGGCCGGCATCACCGTCGCGGGTACGCCCTGGATGTAATCGCTCACGTCGCGGTAATAGGCCTGCGGGCTGATCGAAAAACGATCGCCACTCCAGTCGAGCCCGAGCACGATCTCGTTGGACCGCTCGGGCGACAGGTCGAGGTTGCCGATGTAGTTGCGGCCGTCCGCAAGACCGCCGGTCGCCTGCAAAGGTAGCCAGAGGTACAGTTCCTGATATGACGGTGCACGAGTCTTCGAGCCGATGTCCAGGTTGAAGGCCAGTTCGCGCGTCATTTGCCTCGAATACTTGATCACTGTCTCGAGATTGCCAAAGTTGAGCTTTCGGTCAGCCGCGTTGAATGCATCGGCCAGTTGTCCGGCGTTCATGCCCATCATGTCCATTAGCCCGCCGAAGGACACTTGTCCCGCATTCGTCGCCACATCGACATAGCGCAGGCCGACCTCCCAGTCCGAATCCGCCGACTCCTGGCCGACAGCCGCATATGCGCTCATTACGTCGCGTTCCACATTATTGAAGTTGTGGATGAAGAACATCGCGTTGTTCGGATTGGTGATCAACGAATCGTGCGACGCCAGGCGGCCGTCGATTCCGGCTCCCAGCGAGAAATTCCCCAACGAGTAGTCGGACTGCAGCGCGAACACGAAGCCATCGCCGCCGGCACGATTTTGCCGGTACTGCATCGGCGATTCGGGCGCCGGCCTGAGCGAAAAGTTGTCCATGACATGGTCGACGTCGTTATAGCCAACCTTCGCGTGCAGGCTGATGTCAGGGGACACCTGCCGTGCGAAATTTACTCCATAGAGATTCGAATCGATGTAGCGAATATCCATCGCGAGCGCAGGGGTCCCCGTATCACGAGTATCGAGCAGGCCTGCAAAAACCTGCAATTCATTGTTATCGTCCTGGTAGGCATAGCTCGCGTCGACACGGTCGCGTGACAACCGCGACGGTACGATGCGGCCAGCAGGGCTGCTCTGGTCGTCACCGCGATCACTCTGCCCGACAAGCGACATGCGATGCGAACGATTCGCCGCCGTCAGTCGTCCCGCCAGCGACGTCGCGTCGCCATTGTCGGCGTAGCGTGCGCCGGCCATTCCTCCGAACTCGAATTGCTCAGCGGTCGAGAAATCGCCGCGCGCGATAGTCGCGTCCATGTGTCCGCCGATGGACTCGGGCGAACTGGCAACACCCGGAATCCCGCGCTCGAGCACCAGTTGCTTTGTGATCATTGGCGACACGTAGGACAGTGGCGCGTCCATCGAGTTCGGGCCGCCGCTGATAACGCCGAGCCCGTCGATGCTGACGGACACGCGGTCGCCAAACATGCCCCGGTACTGGGCGATGCCGCTCAGCCGCCCATTCTGGTTGCGGTTGGCGCCTGGCAGGCGGCTCAGCGCCTCGGCCACGTCGATGACGAATTCGCGCTCGATGATAATGGTCGCACCGCGCGATGAAAGTTGCTGGCCCGAGACAATAATCTCTTCGATTGACTGCTGGTCTTGCTCGACCTCGCCGGCCAGGGTCTCGGCGGCGGCAACCACCGCAGGGGATAGCAGCGCGCCGAGCAGCACCAAAGCTGCCGTTTCTTTTGAATACATTGCTCATACTCCGTAACGCAGGCCACGCGTCGACGCGCGACCATTTACACACGAGATAAATATTTGTTGCGTGATTTCAGTGGTCGTTACGAAACAGGAGGGGCGCGTGCGGAATAGACGCCTGGCTGCTCGCGCAGCTGGCGCTGCCGCATGACTGCAACGAAGGGAACCTGCGGAGGTTGAATCGCCGGCTGCGCCGTGTCCGGCGCGTCGATGAATGCCAGCGAGAGAATATGGCCGATGCTGCAGTCGCCGGCGGACCCGTGGTCGTCGTGGCCACCATGGCCCGCGTGGTGGCCGTGACCGCCGAGTGCCTGCATGAAGCCGGCAGGCAGCCCATCGTGACACAACTCGAAGAGCAGGCCCTTGCCCGGCGCCGCCGGCATGTAGCCGGCCGGTATGAAGGCGCGCAGCACCACTCCGGCCAGGAGGACCGTAACCAGATTGCGCCATTTTTGATTTGCGGGCTGCATAATTTTGACTAACCGCCAATTTCAGCGATGCTCATTCCACCGTATACTGATTGCCGTAGCGATGACAACGGCCTGACGGCGAAACCAGCCGATGGTACAGGTGGCAGTTCCGCCGATCGGTCAGCCCGTTTCAAAATGGGTCAGCTGGGAGACGCCACGGAGAATATCGACCAGGTATCGGATTTGGGTAGTACTGACACAAAGATCTTGATTGTCGACGATCACGCGTTGTTACGGGAAGGATTGCAGTCGTTGCTTTCCGCCCAACCGGGTATCAAGGTGGTGGGCACGGCGCAAGACGCGCAGGACGGCGTTTCCAAGATCAGCAGCCTGCAACCGGACGTGGTCCTCACGGACCTGGCGATGCCCGAGACCGGCGGCGTCGACGCCATCCGCCAAATTCGGGAAGCGCATCCTGACATCAGGATTGTCGCGCTTACCTTTCACAGGGAGGACGGCTATATCCATGCGGCACTGCGGGCCGGCGCAGATGGCTACGTTCTGAAAGACGACAGCCGCGACGAACTCGTGCTTGCTGTCCGCAGTGTGCTCGCCGGCAAAAACTACCTGAGTCCCGCGATATGTGGCACCGTGATCGAGGGGTATCTTTCGGGCGTGCAGAAGAAACGCCTGGAGCCATCCTGGCATGTGCTAACGCGGCGTGAACGCCAGGTCATCAAGATGATTGCGGAAGGCCTCAAGACCCGCGAGATTGCGGAGGAGTTGTCCCTGAGCCCGAAGACGGTCGAGAAGCACCGCACCAACATGATGAACAAGCTGGACTTGCACAGCGTCTCGGCCGTCACCCTTTATGCCATTCAGAGCGGCCTTGTCGGCGAGTGACGGGACGCGGGGCATTCGGGCCTCCGGCAGAATTCAGTCCTCCTCGAGCAATTCCTGCACGACGCGAAGAATCTCGTCCCGATCGAAGGGCTTCGTCAGGGCACGGTCCGCGCCGACACTGCTCGCCGACGCCAGGTAGGACCTCGTCGAAATCGCGTCCGGTTCGTAGGGTTCGGGCGCCGTTTTTCCGCCACCCGAAATGACGATGATGCGCGTATCGCGATACTTCTCCCGGATCTTGCGCGCGGTCGTGATGCCGTCGATGCCTGGCATGATCACGTCCGTGATCACCAGGTCGGCACCTTCGGTTTTCATCAACTCGAGACCCTCGTTACCTGTCGCCGCCACGACAACCTCGTAACCCGCACGTTCGAGCACCTGCTTCAAAGCAGCCCGGACGTGCTCCTCATCATCGACAATCAAAATCTTCGCCATCACACCCTCGCTTTCCCCTGCCGAGATCGCTCACCCTGCTCTAGCGTCGGCAGATAAACGCTGAATCGCGTACCTTTGCCGGGCTCGCTCTCGACTACGATTTCGCCGTCATGCCGCTTCACGATGCCGTGAACGACCGACAACCCAAGTCCGGTGCCTTTCCCGACCTCCTGCGTCGTAAAGAAAGGCTCGAAAATTCTCTCCTGCGTCGCGTCATCCATGCCCATGCCGGTATCCCGCACTTCGAGCACGACGTGCGATCCCGCCGTCAGATTCGGATGCCGTTTCGCCTGCTGGTCGGACACGTCTTCTTCCCGCAGCGACACCGATATGTGGCCGCTGGCGTCCGATAGAGCCTGAAAGGCGTTGTTGCAGAGATTGACCAGAAGCTGGTTGATCTGCTCGGGAACGCATTTCACGGGACTGCATTCGGGATCGATGTCGATCCGCAGATCTATGGTCGCCGGCAGCAAGGCACGGATCATCGTCACAGCCTCTTCCGTAATCGATGCCAGGCTTTCGGTCACGAACCGGGGATCCGAATCCTGCCGGCTGAACGTCAGGATTTGCTGGCTCAGACCCTTTGCGCGGTTCGCGAGCTCCCGCACGTGCAGCAGGTTTTGCGCCACCGGCGAATCCGCGGGGATGTCGTCGAGCGCAAGTTCCGTGTACAGCACCATGGGCTGGAGCACATTGTTGAATTCGTGCGCCACGCCACCCGCCAGGGTACCCAGCGACCGCAGCCGTTGATCGTGATGAACCTGGTCTTCGAGCTGGCGGCGATCGGCCTCGGCCTGCTCGCGCTCGGCGATTTCGTTGCGGAGGCGCTCATTGATGCCGACGAGGTTCTGCCGCATCGTTTCCAGGTCATTCGACAGCGCCACGATCTCGGCCAGCCGGCTGTCGGGCTTGAGCTCCCTTTCGACGTCTCCCGAACTGATCGCCCGGCTGGCCTTCTGCAGCCAGCGCAGGGGGCTCACGACCGTGACGCTGATGAGTCCCGCCACCAGCAGCGTGAGAAGCAGGTAGGCCGAAAGCACGTAGATCAACGTACGCCGGATCCCGTCGAGATCCTCGTGAATCGTCGACTCGTCGTAACCGAGCTTGAGAACAGCCGGCCCGGTGAGGCCGCTGACGGGCAGCGACAGGTAGTAAACGTCGTCGCCATTTTCTCCGAAGTCGAAATCCTCCTGGAAAAGCTCGGCATCTTCGCCCGTCATCAGGGAACTCGTGACCGTCCGACCGCCGATATCGACGGCCGCATAGCGGCCCTGTCCGCTGAGTATCGCACTGTCGAGGAGCTCGACGATTCTCTGCTCGCTGGCGTTCGGCTCGAGGGTGTCGAAGCGATCGACGAAGATCTGCGCGACGTTGCGCAGTTTGTCGATGAAGCTATCCTTCATCGTGCTCTCCACCGTGCCGCTGATCGCGTAGAACAGCGGCGGCATGAGCAGCGCGTGGATCAGCAGGAGCATCACCACGAGTCGGCCAGGGATGGTGTTCAGGTGTCTTGCCATAGCAGTCTGATCGTCTTTACGCCCGGAAGGGTCTCGGCGTCGTGTTCCCACATGTAGGTTATTGCGCACTCCTCTCTTCGTAATGCCTCGGATACGGCCGACAGCTCGTCGACCTCGTCGAGTCGCGGCGTGCCGTACTTAAGCGCCAGCGATAACCGGCGGCGCTCGTAGGACTTCTTCGACATCGCCACGACGGACTGGTAGAAGATGCCTTCGAGCTTGTCGTCGCCCCGCATAAGTATCGGCGTGAGCCGGCTCCCGTCCGCCCTGACCGTGACCCCGAGATAGGCCTTGCGGACATCCAGCGCACTGATGTCGTCTACGGGACAGCCTTCTCCCGTAATGAGTACGACGCTATCCGCAGATGCCGCCGCCCCCGCGAGAAACCACGCGGCTCCGACGAACAGCCAGTATCGACGCCGGAGGTTCACGGAAAGACCGCACTCCACTGCAGCCGGTACTCGTTGAAATCCCTTGAACCCGTGGGACCCGCCCCAAAGGTCGTACTGGCGATCTCGGCGGTCAGGGCATGGTGTTCCGCCATGTCCCAGCGCGCGCCGAGCATGTAGCGCTCGGTGATGAAGGCTTCGAACAACGCCAGGTAGGCCGAAGCGTCCTGGTCGATGCCGCCTTCGACACGACCGAAGACGGTCACGACGTTATTCGCCTCGTACTCGAGCTGCGCATAGCCGAGCAGGTAGCTGTCGTCGATGTCCTGCGCCGGTCGCTCGAGCGTGTGGTCGAAGTAGACGATACTGGCCAGCAGCCGGAGCCTGTCCCAGTACCAGTCGCCGAACGCGCCGACCATCGCCTGGTCGATACTGAGGGGCTCGTCCGGAAGCGGG
>JBFEXY010000161.1:0-5791 GCA_041562415.1 Woeseiaceae bacterium | reverse complement strand
GCGCTTCCAGCCCGCGAGGTGCCATCCCCAGGCCAGTGCATACAGCGCTGTCGCCAGCCCGAAGAGCCCCAGTTCGAGTGTTTCAAGCATCGCTCTTGCCCTCGCGCCGGCGATCGCGGTGCCGGAAATAGAAGTGCCACACGAGGCCCGCGAACATGAGCACGCTGCCCCAGACCAGGATCGGTTCCTGGGGGCGGCTGTAGACCTGCGCACCCGTGTACTGCCGCACTGCGCCGAGGGCCACCGACGCGACGTCGATCGGCAGCGTCGCGCCATCGAACAGCAGCGGCTCGTCCCTCGTGACCATACCGAGCGAGGCAATCTGCCCGCCATCACGTTCCAGGAGCTCAACCTTATGTGCTCCGGATGCGCCGCGGCCGTGCGCCATGACCTGCCTGTCACCCATCGTAATCACCGGCAGTGCCCACGGCCTTACCGGCACCGTCTTCTCCCTGCCGATGGCATCCGTCACGACCAGGTCATAAACCCATCCGACATCGTTGATGGCGGGGAGTAACGTGATGCCGTCGACCCTGGCGGGATTGCCCGGCGCGGCAGTCATTGCCATCCATTCCTTGCCGCTCTTCAACAGCGTAACGCGACTGTCCTGCTGCTTCTTCGGCAGCGCCGCGAGGTTCACGTTCGGGAAGTCTTCCCGGTCGTATTCCTCGACCACGAGCTCGTCGAGCCGAATCGCGAACGGCAGCCCCGGAACGATCGTCACTTCGCCCTCGATCAGCTTGATCTCGTGCCGGAATCCGGTGAACCCGCCATAAATCACGCCGGCAATCACGACGAGGATGCCGAGGTGCGTCGTGATCACGCCGATCATCGCATTGCGGCCCTTCTTCTTGAGGATCAGCGGCGCGTGCTGGATCGTAATCAGCAGCAGGCTCAGGCCTAGGATGCCGAGCAGGCCGAGATACCACTTCGTCCTGAACAGCTCGGGCGCCGGGAACAGGCTGCCGACGATCGTGACGCCGGTCAGCAGCACCAGCAACGGGATCGCGACCTTCAGCGAGGCCAGCAGGCGGAACAGTTTTGCGGCCGGGCCGCTCACTCGGACTCGGCGGGCGCGCCCGACTGGCGCTCCAGCTTCGCCATGATGTCCATCAGTCCCCTGGCCTCTTCATTGCCCGGATTGATCTCGATGACCGAGGCAAAATAGGCCTTCGAAAGGCCCAGGTTGCCCAGCTTGAAGTAAGCCACGCCGAGGGCGAACAGGATGTTTTCGTTCTGCGGATTGAGCGCCAGCGCTTCCTCCAGCCGCGCCGCGCCATTCTCGTAGTCCTTTAGCTGGACAAGCGCCGAGCCGAGATAATACGGGACATGCCAGTCATCTACCCGTTCTGCGGGAATGTTGCCCAGCGTCTCCGCACTCAACTCGTATTGCTCCGCGCGGAACTGTTCAATGCCCTTTCTGATCTGCGCATGCGTCTCGGCAAGTTGCCGTTGTTCCTCTGCACGATCCGGCAACACGACCCCGAAAACGACTGCCAGTACGAGCACGACGACACCAACAACCAGCAGCGCACGATTCCTGTTGTCTCGATCGGTCACTTCGCGCATCTCACGATTTCCACCGGCATAGCCATACCGCTCCGACTTCGGAAAGGATTCTCCGGAAGATACTAGTTACAGCGCGTTCGGGCTATTGTTTGGCGACACGCTCATCAGGCAGCGACCCTTTCTCCAGGAACTGCAGGAACAGCCGCCCGGACTCGCTGGACTCATCGAGTCTTTCAGTCCTGTCGTACACCTGGACCGAGAACTGAGTGAGCCGGGTCATCTGGATGTCATAGCTGCCGCCGCCCTCGGTGATGAGAGGCCGGCGCAGCTCCACCGTCCAGAATCCGTCTTCCCAACGGCCCTTGCCCTGCACTTCCGCCGCATTGCCTTCCAGCTTCAGCGGCTCGTATTGCGGCGCCACAGGCACAGCGTTCGGCACGTCGCCTGCGGGTGGCTGCAGCTGTCGCGCGAATTCCTGGGCACGACGACCATCCAGGTTGGCGTGGTAGTACACGGTATCCATCACGGGCACGAGCAGGTACTGGCGATCCAGTTTCTCCAGCGGCCAGTGGCGATGCCCCTCCTGGGTGTCCGTGATGCGCAGGTTCCAGTCGTCCTCGTCGAAACGGGGCGTGTACTGCTGATTGATCGGAAGCTGGGCGTCTTTCATCGAACCGCTCAGGTCGAGGACCTGGCCGAGCGGATCCGTTCTGCCTGCCAGCCAATGCCAGGCATCGAAATCGAAGTCGTAGCCTGCCAGGAAGGATGGGAACCACTCGCAGCCTGCTTCGAAGCTTAACATCAGTGAATCCTCGACCTGGGTACCTTCCCTGTAACTACCGGATTCCTCGTCCCACACCCACGGGCGATGCAGGCGATCCTCCGTGGCATCGGCCCATCGCACGCGAATGATGATGTCGTCATCCGTATAGAGTGCCTTGAGTTGCGCGGATTCGACGCTGCCGAATGCAAGCGGAACGGTCACCTCCGGAGCGGCCGCCCAGGCGGCCTCGTCGTCGATGCCGTCCAGTCGAATGGTCGCGCCCGACGCATACGTGACCGGAACGAAGATACCTTCGTCCCTGAAGTTATCGGGCTTCCAGTGATCATCACGAACGAAGACCTTCTCGAATTGACCCGGTAGTTCTTTGCGCGTTACTTCTGCGGCGGCCAGGGTGCTTAGCAGCAGACCCGCAAGCAGCGAGAACGTCACCAAAGTATTGATAGTTGATCGCATATCCGATTCCTAGAAATTGGTTCCGCCGTGGAGGTGGCTCGCCTGGCAAGCCAAACCATCGCTCGTGCCGTGGCTCGGTTCGTGGCAGAACGTACACCACGCGCCCCACCCCAGTTCTTCCTGGTCACCTTGCGCATTAACCGGAAGGAAATACGTGGGCTGCCCGAAGTCCGGAAACTCCTCGTCGATATCAGTGCCACCGCATCTCCTCTCACACAGGTTCGGGTCCTTGAATGCATCCTTGCCGCCAACGGTCATCTGCGTGCCGTTGACCGTGATGGAGGTGCGCAGGTTGAAGATATTGCCGGAACCGTGGGGCCCGTGGCACAGCGTGCAGTTGAGCGCCGCGTAGGTGCCGCTACCGCCGCCCGGCTGACTTCCCGCATCGTAATCGGCCTGGTTGGCCCAGGGCTGTTTCAGGTAACCCCTGCTCGGAGAATTTCTGCCCTCCTTCCTTCCGTGCTGATCGTTCGTGCTATAAGACACGGCCATGTTCAGCATGTTGGGCGACATGGTCACGCCCGGAGGCGTCGTACCGTCGTGGCAGACGAGGCAGAACTCGATGTAGTCCGGCTCGGGAACTGGCGTAGGATAAGTAGCGCCTCCCAGCGGATTGGTCGGATCCAGGTCTGGATAAGCATCCGTTCCATCGTAGTAGGTAAAACAGGTATCAGATCGTGTCGCCCCGCCACCGGAGGCGTATACGTTTGTCAATCCGGTCGTATCCACGGGAATGGTAAACGTTGAGGCAGAATCAAAGGTGATGGTGAAAGCATCATTGCCATTCAACGCAGCTTCCAGGTCGCCGTTCGGACCGTTATCAACTATGTCGGAAACGCAAACGGTATCGCCGGAAATCCACCCATGGGGTGCGGATGTGGTAATCGTCGTTGAACTGCCTTTCGTGACATTCGATACGGCTATCGTGGTGGCATCGCCGACATAGTGGTTTTCCATGCTGTAAACCGGCAAAGCCGCCCCGGTATCCGGGTGCGCCACGGGGTTGCTCTGCACGACCGAACCCACGATCGATTGAGACGCGTCTTCGTGAGGACGATGGCAGTCGCCGCAATCAAAAGCCAATGACCCTTGAGGGTCTCCGGTTGAGTATTGCTGGTCAGCCTCGATCACGTCATGCCGCTGGTTCACCAGGGCGCCCGTATTGGCGACCGCCTGGCGGGTGGTGTTCCAATCGAACTCTCCCGCGTCGTACAGATCTGAATCCGGCACCGCGACGTTTAGCGTACTCGGTCCATCGGCGTCGTGACAGCCGGCGCAGAGATTCGTGATGTAATCAGCGCCTTCATCAGTTGCGGCCGGGGCCAGCAACGCGTTGTTCACCGAGCCATGCCCGCTGCCGTGACAGCCCCCACCGGTACCGTCCCCGAGACAGGTCACGATCGACGAGGCGCCATGTGATGACTGCGCCCAGGTGGCAGCGTCGAACTCCAGCGGTAGGGGAGCATCCGTGAACGGCGACATCGGGGTCTGGTCGCCCGTATTGCCTGTCAGTCGCGTCGCACCATCGGTGTCATGGCAGTTCAGGCAGGCCGGCTCGTACGCCGAACCCTGACCCGCCTGGAGCGTCGGTGCGGCGGCAGTCGGTTGTGAAAAACTCGCGTTGATGTCGTCCGGGTCATTGATACGCACTGTCTGCCCGTCTCTGTGCGTGGCCTGGTCGTGGCATACAAGGCAGTCTTCCTCTGTCACACCGCCGACGCTGGGAGTGACATGAGAACTGGCTCTGTCGAACTGGCTCACGATTTCCGGTCGAATGCCGCGCGCCGAGCTGTGGCAAGTCGTGCAGTCGCCTGCACCTTCAAAGTTGCCGGTGTGCTGGTGACAGTCACCGCAATTCACCTCGGTCCCCGAGCAACTATCGTTCAAGTTACCGTCGTGGCATTGGTCCGAGCCGGCCGTATTCGAGCTGCGGTGTTTGGTGGTCATCGTGTGGCAGACCTGGCAGTACCCCCTTGCCTGCGTCGCCGTGGGCGGGTCCACCGCGTCGGTGCCGCCTTCGACAGCACGATCAGGCGTAGCCCCGCCCGGCGTGTCCGTGTGCAGGTAGGCCGGCGTCGTGGCACCAGACACATGTTTATCGACATTAGCGCGCAGGAAACTCTTGTTGTGCTGCTCCGCGAGAGTCACCGAATTCGTGCTAAGGGTCGTGTCGGTGCCAACCGATGTATGGTTGTGCACCTCATGGCACATGCCACAATCGACCACGTCGATGTCGGGATTCCGCGTCGGCTCCGCGTGACCTGTAGTTGTCGGCACTTCCTCGTAGCCGAATTCGAGCTTGGCCGATGCCAGGCCGGTCGGATTGTGACAGGTGCTGCAAACCGCCTTCAGCTCCGCGCCCCGCGCGAAAAAGGAGCCGTGATTGTGACATTTGCCGCAATCCACCCGGTAGTCGTAATTGTGCACGGCATAGTTGGTCGTCGCGTCGGTGGCCGAATCCGGTCCTGGCAGGAACGTGGGACTTGCCGGGTCACCAGAAAATTCGTAGGCCTCGACCGAGTAGCTCGTGCTCATCGTGAGCCCGGTTACCAGTACGCTGGTTCCCGTTCCTTTATAGACAACGTAATTATTTGGCGGTATTTCGGATCCGGTGTCGCCGAATTCCGGATTGGGCGTGTAGTCGGTGCCGTCGGCCGGGGGGACACTGCCGACTGACGACAACCGTATCACGACGATAACACCGTCGAGGTTGCCACGCGTCCACTCCAGGCGTACCGAGCGGCCTGCCCTGACGTCAAACGTCAGGTTGGAAACCTGCACGTCCTGCGCGTTGGCCGATGGATTCGCGCCTAACGCGAGAAGCAGGCCCGTCAGCGGAATCAAGCACTTTCTAAACATTTGCAGTAATCCTGGTCATTCCTTTTAAGGGACCGGCAACATCTCGACCCTGCTGCCGTCACCCGCTGTCACGATCGCCATGTTGCCGCTCGAGACAACCACGTCCATGGGGACTCGCAGCTTTCCGGCGCTGAGTCCATATTCCCCGTAATTGGTCACGTACGTGCGATCAGCTGAATCGAAGAT
>JBFEXY010000160.1:0-5811 GCA_041562415.1 Woeseiaceae bacterium | reverse complement strand
AGACGATCGCCTGCGACGTGTCGTGCTGAACGAGCCGCGTGGAGGCGTTTTTCGGCACGTAAATCTCCTCGTACCGCCAAAGCATCCCGAGGCGGATGCAGCATTCATCATCATGGAACCCGAAGATACGCCGCCGATGTCCGGATCGAATTCGATTTGCGTGGCGACCGTAATACTCGAGACCGGCATCTTGCCGATGCGTGAACCCGAGACAAGCCTGACCCTCGAAGCGCCCGGCGGTCTGGTTCACGTTACGGCCCGTTGCGATGCCGGCAAGGTTATATCCGTCAGGCTGCGGAATGTACCTTCATTCGCGTGTGCACTCGATCATTTGCTGGATGTTCCCGGGCTGGGCCGTTTCAAGGTCGACATCGCCTACGGTGGCGATAGCTTTGTCGTGGTCGATGTCGAAGGCCTGGGCTTTGACCTCGTGCCCCGGGAAGCACGGGAGCTCGCGGAGCTCGGCGTGCGAATCGCCGATGCCGCCACGGAGCAGATCGGCTTCAGCCACGCGGAGAACCCGGACTGGACGCACATATCTTTCTGTCTTTTCGCGGCACCTGTCCGGAGACGCGGTGACGTACTCGAGACACGACATGCCGTTGCCATCCGGCCCGGCAAGATCGACCGGTCTCCCACCGGTACCGGCGTCTCGGCTCGCCTTGCGTTGCTGCACGCCCGCCAGGCCATTGCTCCCGGCGAGTCCCTGGTCGCGCATTCGATCATCGGCTCCCGTTTCACGGGACGCATCGAGGGCGAGACGACCGTCGGTGACATGACGGCGATCATTCCCAGTATCGAAGGCCGTGCATGGCGAACCGGTTCCCGGGAGATTTATGTCGATCCCGGCGATCCCTGGCCAGAAGGTTACAGGGTCTCCGACACGTGGCCCGGCGCCTAGATCGGCAACACAGTGGAATGCTTGATTTCGGAGAGCGCGATACTCGAGTTGATTTCCTGAATACCCGGCAGCTGTGACAGCTTCTCGAAAAAGAATTGCTCGTAGGCCTTTATGTCTTCGGTAACGATTCGCAACAGGAAATCGACATTGCCGAGCAGCACGTAACAATCGAGTACCTGCGGATAGCTCCTTACTGCTTCCGCGAACGCCGCGAGATTGCTGCGCCCGTGCGATGTCAGCTTGACGTGGGCGAACACCATCGTGTTGAGGCCGATCTTCTCCCGATCGATTTTGACGGGCTGGTCGCGAATAATCCCCTCGTCGCGTAAGCCCTGCATACGGCGCCAGACTGCCGACTGTGACAACCCGATACGTTCGCCGATGGCCGCAGCATTGATACCCGGCTCCGACTGCAACAAATGGAGGATTCTTCGGTCGACAGAATCGATATGAACAGGCTGCATAATTCATGCTCGGTTTTGATAAAAAACAAATAAATTATGCTATATAGAAGGGCTTATAACAAGAATTAGCAACAAAAATCGGACATTAGAGGGATATATTAGCAACAGCTTTTCATGCTTCGGGAGCAAGCAACCATGGGCGTTTTCAATCATCCCGAGTTCGATTATCACGAATCGATTCACTACTTCGACGACCCCGGTTCCGGCCTGAGGGCGATCATCGCCATCCATTCCACGGCGCTCGGACCCGCGGCTGGCGGCTGCCGCCGCTGGACCTACGCGAGTGACGACGCCGCGCTCACTGATGTGCTGCGGCTATCTCGCGGCATGACTTACAAGAACGCGATTGCGGGACTGCCCTTCGGTGGCGGCAAATCGGTGATTCTCGGTGCAGAGCGCGCTCCAAAGTCCCGCGATCTGTTCGAAGCATTCGGCCGCGCCGTGGATTCACTGAATGGGCGTTACATCACCGCGGAAGATGTCGGCATCTCCGTCGACGACATGCGCACCGTGCGCAGCAGGACCGCGTTCGTATCCGGGCTGCCGCAAAGCGGCGAGAGTGCCGGTGGCGACCCGTCTCCCTGGACGGCACTGGGTGTGTTTCACGGTATAGAGGCGGCTGTAGCCGCACGTTTGAATGTCGATTCGCTCGAGGGCATTACCGTGGCGGTCCAGGGTGTAGGCCACGTGGGCGTGCGCCTGTGCAAGCTCCTGCATGCCGCTGGTGCAAGGCTGGTCATAGCCGATGTCAACAGGGAAAGCCTGCAGAGAGTATGTGAGCAGGTCCCCGCCGAAATCGTCGCCCCCCGCGACATACTCTTCAGCGACGCCGACATCCTTGCGCCCTGTGCGCTCGGCAACGTGCTGAACTCGGAGACGATTCCGCGCATACGCGCAAAAGTGGTAGCCGGCGCGGCAAATAATCAACTCGCCACGGCCGACGACGGCAGACGGCTGACGGAACGCGGCATCCTGTACGCGCCCGACTACGTCATCAATGCCGGCGGTGTGATCAGCGTTGCCTACGAATACCTTGGTAACAGCACGGAAGAACGCGTTCGCAGCGAAGTCTGCCGAATTCCGGAACGGCTGCAGCATATCTTCGCGGAAGCCGAAAGAAGCGCGCGGCCGACCAACGCCATAGCCGACGAGCTTGCCTGCCGTATCGTCGCAAAAGGCACTCCCGGCGAGGCAATAAACCAGTCAACAGCGGACCGCCGTATCGCGTAAAATACGCCGCCTGGACTACGCCGGACAATAAGGATTCTTGAACGAATGGCGAACAAGAAGTCACGACTGCATATTCCGCGGCCGACGGCCCGGCCCGGCGACAAGCCCGACTTCAGTTATCTCGATTTGTCGGACGCCGGGAGTGTCGACAAGCCGTCGATCAGTGCGCGAACGCGCGACATCGAAGACCTGAGTAGCGGGCTGGTTCGAGTCCTCGATCAGGAGCACCATGCGGTTGGCCCATGGAACCCCGACCTGGATCCGGCGAAGCTGCAGGTCGCGCTGCGCTGGATGCTCCTCAACCGTCATTTCGACAAGCGCATGTGGCAGATTCAGCGCCAGGGGCGCATCTCCTTCTACATGGAGGCCAAGGGCGAAGAAGCCGTCTCTATCGGCGCGGCGATGGCGCTGCGTTCCGGCGACATGTGTTTTCCGTCCTACCGCAACCAGGGTCTCTTCCTGTTCCGCGGCGTCAAACTCGTGGACATGATGTGCCAGTGCTTGTCGAACACGCGCGACATGTGCAAGGGTCGGCAGCTGCCGATCATGTACCACTCGAGGAGCGGAAACGTGTTCTCGATCTCCGGAAACCTGGCAACCCAGTATCCTCAGGCCGTTGGTTGGGCCATGGCGTCAGCGATCAAGGGTGAAGACCATATTGCCGCGTCGTGGCTCGGCGACGGCAGCACAGCGGAAGCCGACTTCCACCATGCGTTGACGTTCGCCGCCGTTTACCAGGCGCCGGTGATACTCAATGTCGTCAACAACCAGTGGGCGATTTCGACGTTCCAGGGCACGGCCGGCGGCGAACGGCGTCCGTTTGCCGCACGCGGCCTCGGTCTCGGCATCCCGGGCATCCGAGTCGACGGAAATGACCTGCTCGCCGTTTATGCCGTTACGCTGTGGGCAGCTGACAGAGCACGCCGCGGCGGTGGCCCGACACTCATCGAAAACGTAACCTACCGGGGCGGTGCGCACTCTACGAGCGACGATCCCTCGAAGTACCGGCCCAAGGATGAGTGGGCCTCATTCCCGCTGGGCGACCCGATTGATCGGCTGAAGCAGCACCTCATCGTCGAAGGCCACTGGTCGGAGAAGAAGCACGAAGCTCTCGAAGAAGAACTCCAGGCCGAAGTCCTCGCCGCGTGGAAGGAAGCGCAGCAGTACGGCACGATGACGGAAGGTCCATTCCTGGATCCGTCGACGATGTTCGACGACGTCTACGCCGAGACGCCCCGCCACCTGGAGTCGCAGCGCCGCCGCATGCGCGAGGTCGAATCCGGAAACGGCGACGGGGGGAATTCGTAATGGCCCAGATGAACATGATCGAGGCCATTCGCTCCGCCCTCGATATCGTCATGGACAACGACCCCAATGTCGTCGTTCTTGGCGAAGACGTAGGCTATTTCGGCGGTGTGTTCCGCTGTACGGACGGTCTGCAACGCAAGTACGGTGACAGCCGTGTCATCGACGCGCCCATCGCCGAGGGCGGAATCATCGGCGCAGCGATCGGAATGGGTCTCAACGGGCTCCGTCCTGTTGCCGAAATCCAGTTCGCCGACTATATCTACCCGGGCTTCGACCAGGTAGTGAGCGAACTCGCAAGAATCCGGTATCGCTCCTGCGGGGAATTCTTCTCGCCGGTCACGATCCGCACGCCGTGTGGCGGCGGCATTCGCGGCGGTCAGACGCACTCCCAGAGCCCCGAAGCTATTTTCGCGCACGTTAGCGGCATCAAGACGGTGATGCCCTCGAATCCCTACGATGCAAAGGGCCTGTTGATTGCTTCGATCGAGTCTGATGACCCCGTCCTGTTCTTCGAGCCCAAGCGCATTTATAACGGCCCGTTCGACGGTGACCCGGACAGGCCCGCCGTGGGGTGGGGCTCGCATCCGAAGGGCGAGGTTCCCGAGGGTCACTACACGATCCCGCTGGGCACGGCCGAGGTCATACGTGAAGGCAGCGAATTGACGATCGTCACCTACGGCACCCTGGTGCATGTCGCGGTTGCCGCCGCGGAAGCTACCGGCGTCGATGTAGAGGTCGTCGACGTGCGTTCGATCTCGCCGCTCGATGTCGACACGCTGTCCGAGTCCGTGAAAAAGACCGGTCGCTGTATCGTCGCACACGAGGCGACGCGATTCGGCGGCTACGGCGCCGAGCTGGCGGCACGCATCCAGAAGGAGTGCTTCTGGCACCTCGAAGCCCCGATTGGCCGCATCGCCGGCTGGGACACGCCCTACCCGCATGCGTTCGAATGGCAGTACTTCCCCGGCAAGAAACGCATGATCGCCGGCATTCGCAGCATGATGGAGATCGAATGAGCGAGTACATTTTCAAGCTTCCTGACCTGGGCGAAGGCACGGTCGAGTCCGAAATAGCCGAGTGGTTCATCGCCGTAGGCGACCAGGTTAAAGAAGAAGACTTGGTCGGTACGATGATGACCGACAAGGCGGCGGTGGAGTTGTCCTCGCCGATATCGGGAACTGTGGTCAAGCTGGCGGGTGAACCTGGAGACATCGTTGCGGTCGGCGCGCCGCTGGTGATCTTTGAAACCGATGCAGACGTCGCAGTGACAACCGCACCAGCCGCGCCGACATCCACGGCCGCGGTGGAACCGCAACCGGAACCGGCAGCGGAACCGACACCCCCTGCCGCGCAACCGCAGGAAACGACACCACCGCCTGCCGCGCAACCGCAGGAAACGACACCACCGCCTGCCGCGCAACCGCAGGAAACGACGCTGGACCGCAAGCGTGTCATGACGTCGCCGGCGATACGGCGCCGTGCGAAAGACATGGGCATCGATCTCATGCTCGTTCCGGGGTCCGGGCCGGGGGGCCGCATCACGCGCACGGACTTCGACCAGTTCATAAAGCGGCAGGCGGCTGCAGGTGCACCTGCGGCGGCGCCCGTTGCCGCCACGCCCACAGCAAAGACCACCGAAGTCAAGGTCATCGGACTACGGCGCATCATCGCCGAACGCCTGTCCGCGGCGAAACGCGAGATTCCGCACTTTGCGTACGTTGAAGAGATCGATATCACCGAACTCGAAGCACTGCGCAAGCACCTGAACGGCAAGAAAGCCGATCCATCGGAGCGTTTGACGTTGCTGCCGTTTCTCGGCCTCGCGCTGATCCGCGCATTGCGCGACTACCCGCAGTGCAATACGACATACGACAAGGAGCGAAACGTATTGCTGAGGCACGGCGCCGT
>JBFEXY010000159.1:0-5816 GCA_041562415.1 Woeseiaceae bacterium | reverse complement strand
CGCAAGATGAGCTTCTGGTACGGCGCACGCAGTCTCAAGGAAGCTTTCTACGTCGAGGAGTTCGACGAACTCGCCGAAAATAACGATAACTTCAAATGGCACCTCGCGCTGTCCGAACCCCTGCCCGAAGACAACTGGGATAGCTACGTGGGCTTCATCCACAAGGTGCTGCTCGACGAATACCTGTCGGAGCACCCTGCGCCGGAGGATTGCGAATACTACATCTGCGGTCCGCCGATGATGAATTCGGCGGTTATCGGAATGCTCGAAGACCTCGGAGTCACCCGCGACCACATCTTGCTGGATGATTTCGGCGGGTAAGTTCATGATGCCCGTGATCCGCTGGTTCGTCGTCCCTGCGTTGTTGTCTGCGCTCGCCGGCTGTAGCGACTCGTCTCGCGAGTGGCCGGTGCAGGAGCTCGTCGGCTCGACGATGGGTACGACATTCAGCATCAAGGTCGTCGCCCCACCCGAGAACCTGGACCTGCCGGCATTGCAGCAGGACATCGAGGCCGTGCTCGACGACATCAACCGCACGATGTCCACGTACCTGAGCGATTCGGAGCTGTCCCGCTTCAATGCCAGCGAGCGGACCGACTGGATCGACGTGTCACCGGAACTCTGCCACGTGATCGAAGCGGCCCAGGTCGTTAGTGAGTTCACGGGTGGAGCGTTCGACGTTACCGTCGGCCCACTGGTCAACCTTTGGGGTTTCGGCCCGGCCGAATCCGCTTACGAGCCGCCCGGTAACGACACGATCACGATGACGATGGAGAATATCGGCTATAAGAAGCTGCACGTGGACTGCACGATCCCGGCGTTGCGCAAGGAGTCTCCGGGCGTCTATGTTGATTTGTCGGCTTTTGCCAAGGGACACGCGGTGGACGAGGTGGCAGAACTGCTCGACGCCCGGGCGTTGCCGGACTACCTCGTCGAGATCGGCGGCGAGATGCGCATGCGCGGCACGAATGCCCGCAGCGAACTATGGGCCATCGCCGTCGAGACCCCGGACCGGGCGGGTCGTTCGGTACAGACTGTCTTGCGGCTTACAGATTCGGCAATGGCCACGTCAGGCGACTATCGCAACTTTTTCGAACATGACGGCAGGTTCTATTCTCACACGATCGATCCACGCACGGGTTACCCGGTGAGCCACAACGGTGCATCCGTTACGGTCGTTGCCGACACCGCCGCGTTTGCGGACGCCGCCGCGACCGCGCTGCTCGTGCTGGGCCCGGACGCGGGCATGGAACTCGCGGAACGAGAGAGCATTGCAGCGTACTTCCTGCTACGGTTAGGGAGTGAATTCGAGGAACGCATGTCGTCCCTGTTCGCAACGAAGGTCCTTAAAGAATGAGCGTATTTGCAACCCTGTTTCTTAGCTTTGTCGTCGTCGCGCTCGCCGTGACGGCGATGGCTATCGGCGTAATGGCCGGACGAGCCCCGATCAAGGGCAGCTGCGGTGGCCTCAACGGAGGCGCCTGCGAATTGTGTAGCGGCACGGGCGAATGCCGCAAGAAAGCGAAGAACCAGAGGTAACGAACATGCCGGTCAAGTCTATTAAGGTCAAAGATTACATGTCGGGGAAGCTCGTAACCTTCAAGCCCGACACCGATATCCTCGACGCGATACACATACTGGTTAACCGCCAGATCGCCGGAGCACCGGTCGTCGACGATCACGGCACCCTGGTCGGCATGCTTTCAGAGTTCGACTGCCTGGACGTCGTGCTCGCCGCCGCCTATCACGGCCACCCGGGCGGTCCCGTGTCTCAGCTGATGACGCCGGACGTCGAAACCGTTGACGCCGACATGAGTATCATCGACCTCGCAGAGCTGTTCAAGGCCTCCGGCTTCCGGCGTTACCCTGTCATGAAGGACAACAGGCTGGTCGGCCAGATCAGCCGTAAAGACGTACTGAGGGCGCTCGGAAAGCTTTCCGTCGCATCCTAGGACGCGGTGGTTATTCGTCTTGCGGCGCCTCCGCCGGCTTGTCGCGCTTTATAACCTTGGCCACCAGAAGCACGGCGCTGCCCACGAACGCCAACGATACGAACAGTGTCGCGGCGTTGCCGTGCGGGAAGTCTTCGGCGAACAGTTTGATGGCGACGAGAATCAATAACGGATAGGCCAGCCAGCGCGCCTCCGGCCAGCGCCAGTGGCGAGACGATATCGCCAGGGTTACGGAGGCCACCGACAGTACGGCAGTCCGCACCGACGCCAGCACCGCCAGGTCCGGCTCAGCGCTGGCTGCAGCCGCAAGCGTCGGCGCGAGGAACACAACCATCAAGCCACCGACCTCCCAGACGGACAATGCCAGTACGATGAGCTGGGGCAGACCCGCGAGCCTGCCCCAGCGCTCGGACTGTTGGGCGACCGGGATAAACAGGCAAGCGACTGTCGCGATCGCCACGATGACATGGTTGCCAGCCAGGCCGGGCCAGTCGGGCCCCGCGTCCCCCGCCAGTGCCTGCAGCCCTGTTGCGAGGGTCCCGGAATAGATCCCGGCGGCGAAAATGAGGAGCGTACATTGCAGGCTGAGCGCGACACGGCCGGTACGACCACTCAATACCGCCATCATGATCGCAAGTAACGACCACAGTATGGCAGCGGCGTTGTGGGGCAATATCAGGCCGCTCCCTGCGAGCACGAACAGCAGACCGAGCGTGGAATAGAAGAAGAAGTTTCGGCCGCGGAGACGGCGTGTCTCCGGCGAAAACGCGAGCGCATAAGCGCTGCCACCAACCACGATGCTCAGCACTCCCATCATTCCCAGCCCGAACTGGCCGACTCGTGCCGCAACGATGGCAGCGGCAAAAGTGACGGCCGACGCGGCCAGCGCCTGCATCGGTTCAAAAAATGCAACACTGTGTCCCTTGACGTGCGAGCGATACACGAAACTCACGAGGTAGGAAAGCAGCAGGAACATCGCGAAGATCGCCGCCGTTTCCGGCTCGATCGGCCATTGGTCCGTGGTGCTCAACCCCACCAAACCCAATATGACGCCGTTGGCGCCAACAGCCCCAAGCCACTGCAGGCCGAGCCAGTCTTTCGTATACACGATCCAAAGGGTCGCAAGACCCAGCAAGATCAGTATCGTCGCAACGAGGTACGCGCTGTGTGACACAACCAGAATCGCGATCCCGGTCGCGATACCGCCCGCGGTTGTAAGCCAGGCAAGTGTTCGCAGATTGCGCTTCAACGCCACGCCGAGAGCCAGGGCGCAGTAAATGGCCAGCGCTACCGCACTCTGCTGACCCGTCAGCAACTTGAAATGCTGGACGCCCTCCACGAGCAGCGGCATGGCAAGAACGATCGAGAGAGCACCGAAAACAGCGGCACTGGTGCGCTGCGTCTCGACGGAGCCTTTACGATAAGACATGTACAGCCAGAACACCGCATACGTCGCGCCCATGAAAATGCCGATGCCGGTCGGGACGAACTGGAAATCGGTAATCGCCCTGAGCAGGTAGGCGCCGCCGAATATGAGTAGCGCATGACCAATATGCGTAGGAGCACCCGCAACCATTCGGTGGGCTGCGGTCGATTCCGGCACCGGCTCGTCGGCCGCAACCTTCGCCGGTTTCTCCCCTTCCAGAGCGCTGAGCCGCTCCTCGACCCTGGCGAGCCGGGATTCGAGTTCAGCGATTCTGTCTTTCATGACGACGCCCTTAGCACATGTTCACTGCACGTCGGGACGTCGTCAGTACTTGGCTTCCTCGCCCCTCTCCAGCGACGGCACGAACTTGTTGATCATCCAGAACAGCACGAACGGCGTCGCGATTACGGTCAGCGCACCGAACAGGCCTTCCTTGAAGGTCTCCAGGCTGTGCGGAATGATCGGGATGTGGTAGTGCATGTAGCCTGAGAAGGACAACGAGAACGCCTGACCGCCGATCACGACGTTCCAACGCATCATGAATACGCCGAACAGCACCAGCAGCAACGCGACAACCGTGCGTTTCAGGGTGCGCCCTGGTAACAGCAGAATCACGAACGGCACCAGGTTACCCAGTGTGTACTGCAGCACGAAGATGTTGATGAAGTCCTTGCCGTACATGACCGAGCGCAGGATGTCCCAGGATTTCATTGCCGTGTAACCGCGGAAGATGAGATCGAGTATCTCGAGGCTGATCGCCGCAACCAGGAAACCCAGCAGGTATTTCGTTGCCGTGTTGATGATGTCGGTTTCGGCGCCTTTTATTTCGATCGCCGCAGTTGCCCCTTCCGTACGACGCTTCCTGAACGCTTTCCACTCCATGATGACGATGTAGGTCAACATACACAGGGCAATGCCGGAAACGACGGCGGACATAATGAAAATCACTGGCATCAAAGGCGACATCCACAGCGCATTGGCCTTGACCGAGCCGAAGATGAATCCCGCGTAGCCGTGCAGGAAACAGGCGACCGGAATACCGACGCCGGCCAGGATTTTGGCCGCCTTGTGGTCGACTTTCAGCGCCTCTTCACTGATGTCGAACGCGCCCATCGTTAATGCGCGATAGACGTTGAGGCGCAGCATGTTCGAAAGACCTTCCTTGCCTTTGAGCTCGTGAACCTGTTCGACAAAATATCTCCGATACACGAACCAGATTTCGCTGATAACGATAAGAGCGTACGTCGTAAATACGATACCGAACGCGGAGATCGCCGAGGTGAAGTGCGGCGTAAGTAATGGCTCCATCGCTCGTAAAGGCTGCTGCAGATGTAGTAGCAGTGGCAACGCGGCCACCGGCAGGAGGGCCAGCGAGAATACCAGTGAAAACTGCGCAATCTCCTTGAGGTCTTTCTGGCCGAACACGTGATACAGCGACGACAAGACGAACGCTCCAGCGACCAGGCCGGTCATGTAAGGATACATGACGATCTGGATGCTCCAGTAGATGAACTCGTTCGGATAGACGAACAGTTCTTTTACGGTCCACTCGACTCCGTGAACAACAGCTTCGCTCGTCATGTCATCACCTCACGTTTTCATCGAGACCGATGTAAAATACATGCGGCTTGGTGCCGTACTCGTCCTTGAGCACCGCCACTCGTTCGGTCGTAATAATCTTGGTTACCGGATCGTCAGGATCCCGGAGATTTGCAATCCTGCGCGCATCGAAGGCGCAAGATTCAACGCAGGCCGGATTCATGCCTTTCGTGATCCGGTGGTAGCAGAAGTTGCATTTGTCCGCGACCTTGTGAACCGGATGGAAGAAACGCACACCGTAGGGGCAGGCCATGATGCAGTAGCCGCATCCGATGCACCAGTCGCGGTCTACGAGGACGACGCCGTCACCGGTCTGGTAGGTCGCGCCTACAGGACACACCTGCACGCACGGCGGGTTATCGCACTGGTTGCAGAGCTTCGGCACAAAAAATGCCTTCGCGATGTTGTCGGGATCGATCTCCTCGCCATGGATGACGTTCTCGGTGAAGCCGTCGCGGCCGCCCATTGGCGAATCGATATGGGCCTGGCCGTCCTTGGTTATCACGTAACGCTCGACCCAGGTCCGTGTGACCGGCGCGTCGTACGGTATTTCGTTCTCGTTCTTGCATGCCTTGACACACAATCCACAGCCAACGCATTTGCGGGTATCGACCAGGAACGCCCAGCGCACATTCGCATTCTCCACCGCGGCCCTGGCTTCCTCGTTCGTAAGGAAAGTAAAGGCGCTGACGGGCAGCACGCTCGCCAGCGTTCCGCCGCAGGCCTGCTTCAGGAAGTCTCTTCGTGAACAGCTCATTCTGGTTTCTCCCTGGGATCGTGCGGATAGTGACAGGTCACGCACTCCCTGCGCCGCTTGTGGGTCCGGTCCCGGACGTTCG
>JBFEXY010000158.1:0-5879 GCA_041562415.1 Woeseiaceae bacterium | reverse complement strand
TTAGCGAGGACACAGCCCGCCTCCGCGACCATCGAAAAGTCCTCGGCGTCGATCGAACGGATTCTGTTCAGGCGCGCAAGCGACAGGATCAGCTGTTCCCCGGACTCGTCCGGTATCGCTCCACCACACAGGCCGGTATTCCCCCCCTGCGGCACGATCGCGACGCCAGCGCGACCGCACAGCCTGACCACGTCCGCAACCTGCGCGGTAGTGCCGGGCGAGACCATGGCGAGTGCTCGCCCATGGAGTACGTTTCTCCATTCGGTTACGTGCGGTTCGAGTGCCTGCTCATCAGTCAGGCAGGCGCTTTCCCCGACAATTTCGACGAGTTCCGCCAGAATGCGCTTAGTCTTCGACAATGACCTGCTCTGCAAATGTTGCCCAGTCGATGTTGCTGCCGCAGAAGACTAACACCACGCGCTTACCCGCAAGCTCCTCGCGCAGAGGCCCCGTCAGGGTAGCTGTGGACGCCGCGCAGGCCGGTTCCACGGCGAATTTCATGCGCTGGAACAGGAATCCCATTGATTTCCGTAATTCCAGGTCGTCAACTTCCACCAGCCGATCCACGTTGGCGCGGCATAGCTCGAACGAATATGGCATCGCGTACGGTGCCCCGAGGCTGTCTGCAATCGTGCGCACCCGGTCGATACCGCGAGGCTCCCCTGCGTCGAAGCTCAGTCGCATCGAGTTTGCGCCGCCAGGTTCGACCCCGATGATCTCGACAGACGGTCGCAGCTGTTTCACCGCATTGGCGATACCCCCCATAAGGCCGCCGCCGCCAATCGGTACGATCAAGGCATCGAAGCCGTCAAGTTGCTCGCAAATCTCGAGTCCGACGGTGCCGGTTCCCGTGGCAACCTCTGGCCCTTCAAAGGGATGCACAAAAAAACGACCTTCCTCGCGCTCGATCGATTTTGCGACATCGAAGGCCTCATGAACATCGTCGACCAGGATGACCTCTGCCCCATAGGATTTACAGGCCTCGATGCGATACGGATTTGCCGTTCCGATCATGACAACTTTCGCAGTGCTGCCGAGCGCCTGTGCTGCGAACGCAGCCGCGATAGCGTGATTCCCTGCGCTGACCGCGGTAATCCCCTTGTCCAGTTGCTCTTTTGACAGGGAGCGCAGGTTTGCAAGCGCGCCGCGGGCCTTGAAAGTGCCCGTCCGTTGCAGGAATTCGAGCTTTCCCCAGACGCGCGTGCCATTGTCCAGCGCGAGCTCGATGCCGGCGCACCGCAGCAGTGGCGTCGTCCAGATACTCTCGCCCAGCGCCTGCCGCAGGGCGCGAACAGCGTCGATTGTGGGGCCTTTCGCAGTCATTGCCTAGCGCGTGCGCGGTCCACAGGCCTTATGTCAAATCGTTGTTTCATCGTATTCCTCAGGAAACCTAAAGTCCTCTTGCTTCAATCACTTTCAGATAGAACTTGCGCTGCATCCGAGACTGCTTTAACGTGATTCGACGGTACCCGGTCAGTCAATGTCAGCCGCCTCGGGGTGTCAAAAGGTTGCTGGCTTATTCCTGCAAGTCGGTACCGCGGTGACACGCGAACTCTAGTGAATAAAACAGTCGCGCGGAAGTCGCTTCGGGCATATACATGGAACTTGACGATCTGTCTCAATCCGGTATTCGGCGTATTGCCGACTATTCGCCGTACCTGGATCAACTGGCCGGCCTTGCGCAGGAAATGGGCCTGCGTCAGCGCAGTAATCTCGTACACCTGGAGCGTTGCCTGCACCAGCACTGGTCGCTGGGCCAGAACAACATCCTTAGCTGGGCGCCGCTGGACGAAGGCATTCTGATCCTCGTCCTGCCCCACTACGCGATCGCAGAGTATACGTCCACGCTCTCCAGCAAGAATCCGCCCCGCGTTTCACCTGCATTCATCACGGAACTGATTTCCGGCGATCGTCAGCTGAATTTCCAGCAGATGCAGAAGGTCGCCCGACTGCTCGACGTCAAACCCGTCTACGTGCAGTTACGGCAGCCGCTGTCCGGGCATCCGGTCGAGACGCAGATCATCGAGAAAATGATACGGCGTTATGGCATCAACTTCGTCGCGAGCCGGGCGGTTACTCTCTTCGACATCGTCGGCTTCAGCCTGTTAACGCCGTTCGAGCAGATGACGCAACTGAATAGCCTTTCGTATTCGTTGAACTCCGCGCACGCGAAGATGCTGGAACAGGATGTCGGCATAAATTTCGCGCGCTCGTCGAGCGGCGACGGCTTTTACGTCTGGAATCGAGACGACGGCCTGGAGGCCAACGTCAATCTCTATCATTTCATGCACATCGTACTGGCAGACAACGCCATAGCGCGCAGCAAGGCTGCGTCGAAAGCCGTGCCCCGATTGCGTGCCTGCTTTCACGTGGGCAGCTGTTACGAGTTCCACCAGGCAGAGGGCCTCAATCCAACCATGCACGACTTCATCGTCGGCGACGTAACTATCGAGCTCGCCCGTATGATCGAAGCTGCCCTGCCTGGCCAGATTCTGGTTGGCGAATTCGTGGCAAATCACTCGGATCCGAACCCGAATCCAGACTCGACGCAAACCCAGGCGCATATCGATGCGGTAACCTTTCTGCAGCGTGCCCAGGGCAATCTCTCCAAGCTCAGCGGCCTCGAGTTTTCCGGGGAGCGCGTTACTGCCATCAAGTGCTACCTGACCGGCGAGAACATGGGCGGTGGCCAGTTCAGCATCCGTCGGCTGACGATCAAGGACAAGCACGGATTGTCCCGCGTCGCCTACAACGCAAAGGTGAATATCTACCGCGAGAATACGCGGCCGATTCTCTTGGGTATCGAAGACCGCAAGTTGCCCGAGTCGCGGCAGTCCGCATAAAGAGCGCCCCAAAAAAACGGCCGCCCCTGTAACAGTGAGGGCGGCCATTTTCGTGTGACTGGTCGGGGCGGGGAGATGGGCGCTACGCGCCTGTCGGGCGCCTGCGGCGCCCTCGGTGCGAACCCGCTTCGAGTTCGTACCTGATTCCGCCCAGTCAAAAAAAACGGCCGCCCCTGTAACAGTGAGGGCGGCCATTTTCGTGTGACTGGTCGGGGCGGGGAGATTCGAACTCCCGACCCCCACAACCCCATTGTGGTGCGCTACCAGGCTGCGCTACGCCCCGACCGAATTACGTGAACGAGTGAAGGCGAGCAATGATACTTGCCCGACCACCGTATAGGAAGCGTGAAATCAGCGACGCAAGATCTTAAGAACTTGTTCAAGTTCTATGCGTAACTGCTTGATAATCTGCTGGCTTTGTGAGACGTCCGACTTGGCCTGATCGCCCATCAGTCGCTGTCTCGCGCCGCCGATGGTGAAACCCTCATCGTACAGCAGGCTGCGGATCTGCCGGATAATGAGCACATCCTGCCGCTGGTAATAGCGCCGGTTGCCCCGACGCTTTACAGGCTTCAATTGTGGGAACTCCTGCTCCCAATACCTGAGGACGTGCGGCTTCACCGCACACAAGTCGCTCACTTCTCCAATTGTGAAGTAACGCTTGCCAGGAATTGGTGGTAGTTCGTCGTTATTCCCCGGTTCCAGCATAGGCTTCGACGCGTGCTTTTAGTTTTTGTCCGGGACGGAATGTGACAACTCGGCGAGCCGAGATCGGAATCTCTTCGCCTGTTTTCGGATTCCTGCCAGGACGTTCTTTTTTATCGCGTAGATCAAAGTTTCCAAAACCGGAAAGCTTGACCTGCTCCCCAACTGCTAATGACGCGCGAAGCTCTTCGAAGTACATGTCGACCAGTTCGCGTGCTTCTCGCTTGTTTAATCCAAGCTCGTTGAACAGCGACTCCGCCATGTCTGCTTTTGTCAGTGCCATTGTTGCTAGTCTCTCAATTCTGCGCCGAATGTATCGCGCAATTTTTGCACTGCCGCGGCTTGAGCGGCGTCCGCGTCATCGTCAGTAAGGGTGCGCGATGTTTCCTGCAAAATCAAGCTTATTGCGACGCTTTTTAGCCCTGCTTCTATTCCCGGTCCCGTGTAAATGTCAAAAATCCTGACATCCCGGGTCAAATCGGGCGCCGCCGCTGCCACCGCCTGAACGAGCTCGTCGCCGGAAATATCCTCCTTGACGATGACGGCGATGTCGCGGCGTATGACCGGAAACCTCGAGACCGCTCTCGCAACCGGTGCCGCCGACGCAAGCGCTTGCAGCGCATCCAGTTCGAACACGTAAGCATCGCGTTTGAGTTCCAGGCGCTTCGCAGTCTGCGGGTGAAGCTTGCCGATGATGCCGATCTGACGACCGTCGCGAACGACTGCGGCTGCCTGGCCGGGCTGCAACGCAGGGTGTTCGAGCGGCTCAAACGAGACATCGGATGCGTCCCCTGCGAGTTTTAAGAGAGCCACCAGATCGGCCTTTAAGTCAAAAAAATCAATAGCTTGTGAGTGTGCACCCCATTGCTCAGGCATTGCCGAACCGCTGGCAACGGCCGCAATCCTGACGACCTCCTGCGGCGCGTCGAGCGTGCCGTGAAACGACTTCCCGATCTCGAACAGGCGTACGCGATCCTGTTGCCTCGCGATATTCGCTGCTGCGCCGGACACCAGGCCGGGAAGCAACGATGAACGCATGACCGACATCTCAGATGAAATCGGATTACTCAAAACGAGATCGGAACCATTGATTGCGAACGCAGCGTTACTGCGTTCATCGATGAAACTGTAGGTAATTGCTTCTTCGAAATCGCGCGCAACCAGGGTGGCTGAGACCCGGTCCAGATCGACCAGGGACTCTGTTACGGGCTGCAGCGGCGATGCCGCGACCTCGGTCGTTTCGGGCACCGCGTCGTAGCCGTGGATTCTCACGATCTCCTCGATCAGGTCCACTTCCGAGGTAATGTCAAATCGATAGCTCGGCGCGACGACCTCCCAGCCGTGCTCGTCCTGACTGACCGAAAGCCCGAGGCGCTCCAGTACGCCTTTGACTATTCCGTCGTCGATGTCCAATCCGAGCAGCAGCGACACACGTGAACGCCGCAGCGCGATCGGTTCGCGCCCAGGCAAGTGCGACTCCTGGACCTGGTGCACGAGAGGGCCTGCTTCACCGCCAGCGATCTCGAGCAGCAATTCGGTCGCGCGTTCGACAGCACGACCCTGCCCACCGAAATCGACGCCGCGCTCGAATCTCAGGGAAGCATCGGTGTGCATGCCGTAGGAGCGCGCACGGCCGGCCATGAATGCCTGTGGCCAGAATGCCGCCTCAAAAAATACGTCGGTCGTCTCGTCGCTGACCGCCGTGCCAAGCCCGCCCATGATTCCGGCCAGGCCGATAGCACCACTGTCGTCGGCGATGACAAGGGTATCGTCATTGACCACGACTTCCTTTTCGTCGAGCAGCGTGAGCTTCTCGCCCTGCTTTGCCAGCCGCGGCCGGATGGCGCCCTGCACGCGGGCCGCGTCATAGGCATGCAGGGGCTGCCCCAGTTCGAGCATGACGTAATTGGTAATGTCGACTACAGGAGAAATCCCGCGCAGGCCGGCGCGTCGCAGGCGTTCGACCATCCACTGAGGCGATTTCGCGGCCGGATCAATATTCCGGATCAGCCTGCCGGCAAAACTCGGGCAGCCTTCGGGCAGTGGAATTTCGACCGGCAGAGTGTCGTCGATCGTGGCCGCTACGGGCACGACGTCCGGTGACTTGAGAGGGCAGCCGGTGAGCGCCGATATATCCCTCGCTACGCCGAGCACGCTGAAGCAATCCCCGCGGTTCGGTGTCAGGTCGAGATCGAACACCGTATCCGGCAGCCCCAAGTACTCTGCCAGGGGCATGCCTGCCGGCGCATCGCCAGGCAGGGCCAGTATGCCGTCGGATTCCTCGCCGAGGCCCAGTTCGACCGCGGAACACAGCATGCCGTTGGAAACGAC
>JBFEXY010000157.1:0-5897 GCA_041562415.1 Woeseiaceae bacterium | reverse complement strand
TGACCAGGCTGCGCGCGCGGATCGCCGAGCGTATGGTCGACGCGCAACACGCGGCAGCAATGCTCACGACGTTCAACGAGGTAGACCTCACCGAGGTCATGGCGTTACGCAGCCGTTACAAGGATGCCTTCGAGAAGAAACACGACGTGCGACTCGGTTTTATGTCGTTTTTCGCAAAAGCCGCTGTTGAGGGTCTGAAGAAATTTCCGGTCGTCAACGCATCGGTCGAGGATAACGACATCGTCTACCATAACTACTACGACATCGGGATCGCCGTCTCGACGGAAAGAGGCTTGATGGTGCCGGTATTGCGAGATGTCGATCAGATGAGTTTTGCCGGGTTCGAGGCTGAACTGGCTGCAATGGCGAACAAGGCACAGCAAGGCACGATCGGCATGGATGACCTTACCGGCGGGACGTTTACGATCACCAACGGCGGCATCTTCGGCTCGATGCTGTCGACGCCGATCCTGAATCCGCCGCAAAGCGCCATCCTCGGGATGCACAATATCCAGCAACGGCCGATGGTGGTCGACGGTGAGATCAAGGTTCGCCCGATGATGTATCTCGCCGTGACTTACGACCACAGGATCATCGACGGGAGAGAAGCGGTGCAATTCCTCGTCACGATCAAGGAGCAGCTCGAGGATCCGGGCAGGCTGCTGTTACAAGTTTGAGGTACCAGGCAAAACGATGAGCAGAAAATTTGATGTCGTAGTCATCGGGGCAGGTCCGGGTGGCTATATCGCTGCAATCCGGGCCGCGCAGCACGGTATGAGTGTCGCGTGTATCGATGAGTGGAAAAACAGGGATGGCAAGTACGCGTTCGGCGGCACGTGCCTCAATGCGGGCTGCATCCCGTCGAAGGCCATGCTGGAGTCGTCGGAGCTGTATCATCGTGCCGGCCACGAGTTCAAGAAACATGGCATCAAGACCGGAGAGCTGGGCCTGGATATCGCCGCGATGCAGAAGCGACGGGCAGGGATCGTGCGCCAATTGACGGGCGGTATAGCCGGCCTGTTCAAAGCCAACAAGGTCGAAGGCCTCGTGGGTCACGGCAAGCTGCTGGCTGGAAAGAAAGTCGAGTTCACGCCAGTGGACGGCGACCCCGAAATTCTGGAGGCGAAGTCGGTAATCCTCGCGTCCGGCTCGGTGCCCATCGAACTTCCATTCGCGCCGTTCGACGGCGAAGCGATCATCGACTCGTGGGATGCCCTGGAACTCGAAGTGGTGCCGGAGCGCCTGGGCGTTATCGGCGCGGGCGTCATCGGCCTGGAACTCGGCAGCGTGTGGTCGCGGCTGGGATCCCGGGTAACGATCCTGGAGGCGATGGACGACTTCCTGTTCATGGCGGACCGCGACGTTGCGAACACGGCCGCGCGCGACTTCAAGAAACAGGGGCTCGACATCCAGCTCGGGGCAAAAGTAACCGCCGCCAAAGCCGGTAAGAAGGGCGTCAAGGTCGAGTACGAGGACAAATCCGGAGCGCACGCCTTCGAAGTAGACAAGCTCATCGTTGCGGTCGGCCGCAAACCGTTTACCGAGGGTTTGCTCGCCGACGACGCCGGTATCCAGCTCGACGATCGCGGCTTCATTGTGGTGGACGAGGAATGCCGCACGCGCGTCAAGGGCGTGTTTGCGATCGGCGATTCAGTGCGCGGCCCGATGCTGGCGCACAAGAGTTCGGAAGAGGGCGTCATGGCCGCCGATCTCATCGCGGGCGAGATCGCGGAAGTCAATTACAACGTCATCCCCTCTGTGATCTACACGGCGCCGGAGATCGCGTGGGTAGGCAAGACCGAAGCCGAGGTCAAGGCGAGCGGCCGCCCCTACAAGAAGGGCTCATTCCCGTTTGCGGCAAGCGGCCGCGCAAAGGCGATGGAACAGACGACGGGAATGGTCAAGATCATCTCGGCCGAGGACGACGACGAGGTGCTCGGTGTGCATATCGTAGGGCCTATGGCCGGTGAACTTATTGCGGAGGCCGTACTCGCGCTCGAATTCTCGGCCAGCACCGAGGATATCCAGCGCACGATCCACGCGCATCCCAGCCTGGCCGAGGCCGTGCATGAGGCGGCGCTTGCCGTCGACAAGCGTGCGCTCAACTACATGAACTGAACGGCTGCGCGGCCTCAGTTGCCGCGTTCCCAGAAGTCCGCGTTCTTGATGCCGAGTTTCCGAGGGTCGAAGGAGTATTTCTCCACGCCCGCCCGCATCTGCTGCTCGTAGTCCGCGAGTGCTTTGATTGCCGGCCTGCTCATCAGGAAGATGATCAGGATGCCGATGATGTTCAACCAGGCCATCAGGCCGACGCCCATGTCACCGAGTGCCCACGCCAGGTCTGCGGTGCGCACGGTGCCGTAGAAGACCGCGCCGAGCATCAGTATCTTGAGTACGGTAATCTCGCCAGGAATACGTATGGTGCGTCGTATGTAGGCAACGTTGGTCTCGGCAATGTAGTAGTAGGCGAGAATTGTCGTGAACGCGAAGAAGAACAGCGCGAATGCGACAAATGTCTTTCCGAAACCGCCAACGACACTCTCGAGCGCGTACTGGGTGAACGCCGGGCTGTTCGCAAGCACGTCGTTCGACAGCATGCCGCCGCTCTCGGTCGCCTCGACTCCCGTCACGTAATACTGGTTGGTGATCAGGATCATGAAGGCTGTCGCCGAACATACGAACAGCGTATCCACATAGACCGAGAATGCCTGCACCAGCCCCTGCTGCGCGGGATGCTCGACCTCGGAGGCCGCAGCTGCGTGCGGGCCCGTCCCCTGGCCGGCTTCGTTCGAGTAAACGCCGCGCTTGACGCCCCAGCCGATCGCCGCGCCGACGCCTGCCATTGGCGTGAAGGCGTCCGTGACGATCAACAGGAGGATACCGGGCAGTTCAGTGATATGCAGCGATATGATGACGATCGCAAGCAGCACGTAGCCGATCGCCATGAACGGAACGACCACCTGCGTAAAGTGTGCAATGCGCTTGACGCCGCCGAAAATAATGAAGCCGAGCATCAGGACCACGCAAACGGCAGTGATCAACTTGGTGTACGTTACCGAGCCGAGCGACGTTTCCAGCACACCGGACCCACCGAAGGCGAGATCGGCGGCATTGCCGATAGCGTTCGATTGCACTGTCGGTAGCAGCAGGCCTACGGCAAAGATGGTCGAGATAGCGAATATCCACGCGTACCATTTCTGACCCATGGCCTTTTCGATGTAATACGCCGGGCCGCCACGGAACTGACCCTCGTCTTCTTCCTTGTAGATCTGGCCGAGCGCCGATTCGACGTAGGCGGTTGCGGCGCCGAGGAACGCCACGACCCACATCCAGAATACCGCACCGGGGCCGCCGAATCCGATCGCTGCGGCGACGCCGGCGATGTTGCCGGTGCCAACGCGGCCCGACAGTGACACCGACAGAGCCTGGAATGACGAGATACCCCGATCGGACTCCTTGCTCGAGAACAGCAGGTTGATCATCTCCTTGAAGAGCCGCACCTGGACGAAGCGTGTGAGGACCGAGAAGAACAGGCCCGCCGCCAGAAGAAGATAGACGAGCACCGGGCTCCAGACGTAGCTATTGATCAGATCGACGAATTCCTGCATTCCCCTGTCCTTTATTGTTCTGGTTGTTGGCGCCTTGGAATATTAACCGAAATCAGGATCGACGTTGTACGGTGATGACGTTGGGCAGCTGTTCAAGCCTCGCAATCGCGGTACTCAGCGTCGGCAGATCGCGGATTTCGATGCTGATCTCCATCACGGTTTCCAGGCTCTTCTTGTCCGTCTTGCTCTTGAGGTCAGTGACATTGGCCCCCTCATCGGCAAGGATGGTGCTGATATCGCGGATCAGGCCGCTGCGGTCGTAGGCGCGCAGCGTCAGGTCGGCAGGGTAGGTTGCGGATTCCGAACTGCCCCAGTCCACCTCGATGATGCGCTCGGGATGGCGCTGGTTGAGGCCGAGGAAGTTGCCGCAGTCCTGGCGATGGATGCTCACCCCGCGTCCCTGGGTGATGTAGCCCGAAATCGGTTCCGGCGGTACCGGGCGGCAACAGCGGGCGAAGTTGCACATGAGATCGCCCACACCGCTTACCGCCACGCCCTCGGGCTGTCCCGTCTTGCGTTGCGTCGGGCGGCGCCGCCGCAGCGTATGCGCTGTATCGGTCCCGCGGAGATGCTGCAGCGCGGTAGCAACGGCCGCAGGCGTCAGGTCTCCCGCCCCGAGTGCGACGCATAAGGCATCGGTGCTGGAGAATTTCAGCTGGCCTGCGATGGTATCGGTCGCCACGTCCCTGACGTTGAGGCGCGCGAGTTCTCGTTCCAGGATCTCCCGGCCCTGGCGAAGATGCTGGTCCCGGTCCTGCTGCCGGAACCAGTTGCGCACTTTCGCGCGGCTGCGGCTGCCAGCGAGATAACCGAGCCGAGGGCTCAGCCAGTCGCGGCTCGGCTGCGGCTGATTGCCGGTGATGATCTCGATCTTGTCGCCGTTCTGGACCTTGTAGGTCAGGGGCACGATGCGGCCGTTGACCTTGGCGCCCCGGCAGCGATGGCCGACCTGTGTGTGCACGTAGTAGGCGAAATCCAGTGGAGTGGCGCCGGCGGGCAGTTCGACGACGTCGCCTTTCGGGCTGACTGCATACACCCGGTCTTCGAATACATCGTCGCGGATCTGATCGAGCAGGTCACCGCTGTCGTTGCCCGGATCGAGCAACTGTCTCAGGAAGCGGATTTTCTGGTCGAATGCCGCCGGCGTTCCGCCCCCTTCCTTGTAGCGCCAGTGAGCGGCAACGCCGAGCTCCGCCTGCCGGTGCATATCGAACGAGCGGATCTGGACCTCCAGCGTCTTGCCTTGCGGACCGATGACGGCCGTGTGCAGGGAGCGGTAGTCGTTTTCCTTCGGATTTGCGATGTAGTCGTCGAACTCGCCCGGCAGATAGGACCAGAGATTGTGTACGACGCCCAGCGCCGCGTAACAGTCCTTCACATCTTTGACCAGAATACGCACTGCGCGAATATCGAACAGGCTTTCCAGGCCCCGGTCCTTGCGCTGCATTTTGCGCCAGATGCTGTAGATGTGTTTCGGGCGGCCGGTGACCTCGGCTTCCACGCCGGCGGCCATCAGCTCCCGGCGCAGGATCCCTTTCACGTCTTCGATGAACGCCTCGCGTTCCTCGCGTTTTTCCTTCAGTGCACGCGCAATTTCCGCATAGGTATCGGGTTCAGTGTAGCGAAGCGCGAGGTCCTCCAGTTCCCACTTGAGCTGCCAGACACCCAGCCGGTTGGCGAGCGCGGCATAAATTTCCCGGGTCTCGACGGACAAAGCCTGTTTTGTGTCCGCGGATGCCTCCTTGGCCGAACGCATGCGATGCAGCTGTTCGGCGATTCGCACCAGCACGAGCCGTACGTCGGACACGACGGCAAGAAGCATCTTGCGCAGCGCCTCGGACTGCTGCACGGCAAGCGCCTCTCCCGGCTGCCAGTCGGCCGGTAGCGAGAACTTCCCGAGCCGGACAAGTCCTCGAATAATTTGAGAAAGTGACTCTAATTCACTGTTTTTAATAGATTCATCGTCAAGAAAACCATCGCGCACCAGGGGGTAGAGGTGCACCGCGGCGACGACGTCCCGCGGCAGGCCGAGCGACGCTACGATGGCGGCTATGGCCTGGCCGTCCCTTACGGCCGTTGCCAGGCCCGGGCGCTCGGGCAGCGCGCCCACGAAATCGCGTGCCGTGGCAACGATATCCGCCTGTTCGCCGCCGTTGTCGTGATTTTCAGGTTTCGTAACCGCCATTTGGCAGAACTTCACAGTATGCCTGTCCCGGCAATAACCGTTATCATACGCGCTGATTTCGGCCCCGTGGCCCCGGCCGGATTCAAACTTGGGCAAAGGGCATG
>JBFEXY010000156.1:0-5993 GCA_041562415.1 Woeseiaceae bacterium | reverse complement strand
CGCACTACGCGGTATCTGTAATGCATCCTCATGTACATCGTAGATCACGCCGATACGGCCGAACATGCCCGGCTTTATACGCCGTTCCATGTCGACGATTTCTATCGTGATCTTGAACGTGCCGGTCTGGGGGTCGACGACAGGGCTCACACGACTCACCGCCGCGGCGATCGGTTCGCCCTGCAGTGCGTCGACCTCGATCCCGACGGGTTGGCCAGGATCGATATGCCGGTATTCGCGCTCGGGCACGTGCAGGTAGGCTACCAGGGGGTCAAGGCTTGTCACCTTGAACAAGGCTTCCCCCTCGCTGATCGTGTTGCCCAGTTTTACAAAGCGTTCGGCGATGACGCCGTCGATCGGTGCTCGTATCTGCGTATAGTCGAGCTCCAGGCTGGCGAGATTGAATTCCGCCTCCAGCGCTTCCATCTCGAACTTGATCTTTTCGAAGTCGCCGTCACTGATCAGTCCCTTGGCCTGCAGGTCGATGTTGCGTTCGTAGTCACGTTGCAGCTTTCGCAGCTTCGCTTCGGATTCGCTCAATTCGAGTCGCAGCCGCTCACCGTCGAGACGGGCAAGCACCTGGTTCTTGCTTACGTTGTCGCCTTCCTCGACCAGTAACTCACGAACCTCGCCGGCGACCTTGGCGATCACATCTGCCTCCGCGTACGCCTCGATCGGTGCGGTGCCCGTATACATGGCGTATACGTCGCCACGCACGGGTATGCTGGTTTCGACCGGAACCGGCGGAGTTTCGTCCTCGGTATTTTCGGCCTTTGACGACTGCTCGGACTGACAGGCGCTGATGAGCAGGACGCTCAGCAGTGTTGCCAGTCCGGATCGGAATAGGCTCATCGAATGCTCCCTTGAGACCGCGCGGATGTTCTACGCACCGCTGACGGCAAGAAACTGCTCGCTTCAGCCCGAATAGCTTGTGCCAGGACTATTGCTGGCAAGCACCTTGCTACCGTCGCGGAGGCTGGACTGTCCCGTCACGACGACTTCCTCGTCGCTGGCTAGGCCGCCGACCACCTCTACGAGATTGCCGGACTCGATCCCAACCTCGATCGTCCGCCGGCTGACCGCGCCATTGGCTACTATATAGACGGAAGTCTGGTCGTCTTCCTCGATAAGAGCCGTGCGAGGAATTACGAGTGCATCGGCATGCCTGTCGTAGGCGATCGAGAATCGCGCAAACATGCCGGGAGCGAGTTCGCCGGAGCCATTGTCGATGAATGCAGTGGCGCGAAATGTGCCGTTACGCATATCGATTGTCGGACTGATTCGTGCGATCGTGGCCGTGTACGTCATTTGCGGCATTGCATCCACTGTCAACGTCGCAACTTGCCCGGCAGAAAATTTGCCCAGCTCCGCCTGCGGTATCTGCAGGTAAGCCAGCAACTCGCTGGTTTCTGTAATGCGGAACAGCACGTCGGAGGCATCGATGCTCTGGCCGAGCTTTATTTCCCGCGAGGACACAACGCCCTCGATCGGTGCCCGGATCTTCGAGTAGTCGAAATTCAGACGCGCCAGCTCGTATGCGGCTTCGAGTGCTTCGAGGTCATATTTGAGGCTCTCGAACATCGCTTCGCTAACGAGACCGCGTGCAGCGAGGTCGGTATAGCGCTCGTATTCGCTTTGGACCTGGTCGAGATTTGCTTTTGCCGACAGCATCTCGAGCCGCAGCCTTTCTCCATCGAGTTCAGCCAGGACCTGGCCTTGCGAGACAAGGTCGCCTTCCTCGACCAGCAGGCTGACCACTTCGCCACCGACTTTGGCCACCACGGGAGCGTCCGCATCGGACGCTATCGTCGTCGTTGCCTCGTAGGTTGCGAGTATGTCAGCGCGTGACGGCAGAGCCGTTTCCACCGGGATCGGCGTTGCTGCCTGGATTTCGCTGTCTGAGGCGACGCGCGCTTCTCCCACGCCACAGCCGGACGCCAGTGCGGCTGTCAGTGAGAGCATCAACGTGGCAGTGGTGACGTGTCTGATATTCATTGTGTCGGCCATCGATTTCAGTGTTGGTGTTTTAGTGAAGTATAACACTATATTAGTATAACGCAATAGCTGGCGCCGATTTTCTTTCCTTTTGAGATAGTGTTCTTAAAAAACAACTACTTATCTCAACTATCCTGCCAGGCAGCATTGCCGATCGGTGTCTTGCGCCCGCAAAATCCGGCAGGCCCGGCCGGCCTGAGTCGGGCGCGGCGCCGCCGCTACCGAACTCAGGATCTGTCTGTTAGATGCCGGAAACCGGGCTTTGGATGCAGGCGGGGCCCGATATTTAGGGTGTTGCCGCCGTCGCCGATGAGTTTTCGCGGCGTTTCTCGTGGCGCGCCGCCAGGCGCTGCGAGGTGTTGGCCTGGATCATGAGCAGGCTGGGCGTCAGGAGCAGCGTCAGGATCGTGGCGAATGCAAGTCCGCCGGCAACCGAAGACGCCAACTGCGTCCACCATTGCGAACTCGGTGCACCGACCGAAATGTCGCGCCCTATGAGGTTGATGTTGACGCCGAGCACCATCGGCATCAGGCCGATAATTGTCGTTACCGTCGTCAGCAGCACAGGACGAAGGCGAATTGCGCAGGTGCGCAATACGGCATCATAGGTGTCTAGGCCGCGGCGCCGCAGCACGTTGTACGTGTCAATGAACACGATATTGTTGTTCACGACGATTCCCGCAAGCGTAATGACTCCGACACTCGACATGATGACTCCGAACGGTTTGTCCATCACCAGGTGTCCGAGCAGGACGCCACCCGTCGAAAACAGCACCGCGGTAAGTATCAACCCCGCCTGGTAAATGCTGTTGAACTGCGTCACGAGGATTATCGCCATGATCGCGAGAGCCATGAGCATCGCTCTCTCCAGGAATGCCATATCCTCTTCCTGATCCTCCGTGCCTCCGCGGAATGCAGCGCTTACCCTCGGATCAAGAGCCAGCGTCGGCATCATCTTGCGAAGTTCCGCAACGACGTCGGAAACCAGGTAGTCGCTCTCGACGTCTGCATCGATGCTGATAGTGCGCCGCATGTCTATCCGCGTAATCGTGCTGACTTTCTGCGCCGGCTTGCGTTCCACGAACGTCCTGATAGGCACAAGGCCGTCATTAGACGGAATGCGCAGTTCGTCTATCTGCGAAAGGCTGCGGTACTGCTCCGGATAACGCACGCGGATATCGATCTCGTCATCGCTGTCATCGGGCCGGTATTCGCCGATCTTGATGCCGTTGGTCACGAGCTGAACCATGGCGCCGACCAGCGAGATATCGGCACCGAAACGAGCGGCCTCGGCACGGTCGACGTCGATTTGCCATTCTATGCCCGGCAGGGGACGACTGTCCTCGATGTTGGTAACGGCCGGGTGCTCTTCCATGATTGCGCGTATGTCGGCAACCGCTTCATCCAGTAGCGCAGGAAACCGTGACGAGACCTCAATGTGGATGGGCTTGCCAATCGGCGGACCGGGGTCCGGCTTGCGCGTTTCAATCACGATGCCCACGAGGTCGGACGTCTTGCTCCGGATCTCGGCCAGGATCTCATCCGATTTGCGCCGCTTGTCCCAGTCCACGTAGTTCAGCGTGAGCGAGCCGATATGGTCGGACGCGGCATCATCGCCACCGGAGCCGACTTTCGCGTAAAGGTTCTCGATTTCGGGCATACCGAGGACGCGGTTCTCGACCTGGCGGACCAGTTCGTCCATTTCGTCGATCGAGAGATCACCGCGCGCACGAATATCGACCATGCCGAAAGGCATTTCGACTTCCGGGAAGTATTCGACACCGCGCCCGAACGCGAAAAAGGCGACGTACACCGCCAGCAGCAATCCGGTGACGGCAGCGACATTTCGCCAGGGCCGCCTGAGGGTACTTCTGAGCAGCCGGATGTAACTGCCAGTAAAGCCGGTAACGCTGTCAAGATCGCCGGTCTCGGCCGCCGCCAGATTACGTTTCATCTCGGCGGTCGTAGCGCCTGTCCTGCCGAATATGGAACCGAGCGTGGGCACGAAGATCAGCGCCATGATCAATGATGCCGAGAGAACGGCGATCAGGGTGATCGGCAGGTACTTCATGAACTCGCCGGAAGTGCCGGGCCACAGCGCCAGCGGCACGAAAGCGGCAAGTGTCGTGCAGGTCGACGCGATGATCGGCCAGGACATGCGGATAGCGGCACGCGAGTAGGCATCAAACCGACTCTCGCCTTCAGCCATGCGCCGGTCCGCCATTTCCGTTACGACGATCGCGCCATCGACGAGCATGCCGACGGCCATGATCAACGCGAACAGCACCATCATGTTGATCGTGATGCCGAACGAGCCAATGAGCAGTATGCCCATCAGGAACGAGCCCGGGATCGCAACGCCAACGAGCAGGGCGGTGCGAATACCGAGGATGCCGATAATGACGATGAACACCAGCAGTACTGCCGCGAGAACGCTGTTCTGCAACTCGGTCAGCATGTCGTTCACGTCTTTCGACTTGTCGCGGGAGGCGATGACCTCGATCTCGGCCGGCCAGTAGGCCTGTTCCTCTGCAACGAGTGCCTTGATCTCCTCGATCGTCTCGATAACGTTCGCGCGCGCACGCTGCACCACCTCGATGGCGAGAGCCGGCTTCCCGTTCAGGCGAGCGTAACTCTCGGCATCCTTGTAGGTTCGCCGTACCTCGGCGATGTCCCGGAAGTGAACGACACGTTCTCCGACAGCCTTGATGGGCATGTCCAGAACATCCGCGGGGCTTTCGAATACTCCCGGCACCTTGACCGGAAAACGTCCTTCGTCCGATTGCAGCGCGCCGGCGGCGACGAGCCGGTTGTTCAGCGTAACGAAATTGATGATCTGCGCCTGGTCGAGGCTGTAGCTCTCCATGGCGAGGGGATCCACGATGACTTCCATCAGCTCTTCGCGAACACCCACCAGGTTGACCTCGAGAACACCAGGGAGGCCCTCGATGTTCTCCTTGAGGTCCTTGGCGATGGTTATGAGCGTACGCTCCGGCACGTTGCCCGCCAGGTTGAGCACCAGCATGGGATCGAAACGCGACATCTTGACTTCATTGACGGTCGGCTCGTCGGTTTCGTTCGGCAGCTTGCCCTTCGCCATATCGACCTTCTCGCGAACGTCTGCAAGGGCCTTGTCGGTGTCTATTCCAGCGTCGAACTCGATGAGAACGTTGGCCCCGCCTTCATAAGCATTGGCCGTCATTTCCTTGATGCCCTCGATCGTACGCAGCTCCTGTTCCATGGGCCGAACGAGGAGGCGTTCACCGTCTTCCGGCGAGATGCCGTCATGCGTGATGTGCACGTAGATCATCGGGATCTCGATGTCCGGCTCCGCCTCCTTGGGGATCGTCATGTAGGCGATCACGCCGGCGAGCAATACGACCGCCAGCGACAGCAAGACAGTTCGCGACCGCGACATTGCCGTCTCGATGACCTGCATTGGTTAGTCCTCGCCGTCCGACTTGATCGCGACCGCCGTGTCGACATCACCTTCCGGAACGGCATTCACCATCGTCCCTGGTACGACGAAGCCCTGGCCCACCGTGATGATGGTCGCGAGATCCGGCAGCCCTGCGACCCAGACGCCCTCGTTCGTGGACAGCGCCACGTCCGCTACGACAAACTCGACTTCACCGTCGTCGTTGATGATCTTCACGCCGATGTTGCCGGCGTCATCGAGCGTCAGCAATGATGGTGAGATGCGATGAGCCAGGACACGCTCCGCAGGCACCCGCAGTTCAGCGGTGCCACCGGCGCGCAGCTTGCCGTCGTCATTGTTGATCTCCAGCTCCACCGTGTATGTGCGCGTCGCCTCATCGGCGACGGGGGCCACGTAACGAATGGTGCCGTGAACCGTTTCTCCCGTGGCGAGCTGCGCCTGCGCAGCTTGCCCGGTTTGCACGTAACCGGCATCGAACTCGGAGACGTTCGCAGTCACGACGATCTTGCGGTTGTCCACGAATCGTGCGATCGGATCGCCCGATTTGACGAAGTCACCT
>JBFEXY010000155.1:0-6017 GCA_041562415.1 Woeseiaceae bacterium | reverse complement strand
GCGCAGAATCCCGATGTCGACATGCTGTATACCGACCTGACAACGGCGCTGCCGACGAGCATCGGATGCGCGCAGGCATGGTCGCCGAATTGCCGCTCGATCATCAATTACGAGACCGTAATCCATCCATTGTGGAGTCAGCCGCGACTGGTCTTCGACGAATCAGTGGATCCGCCGGTGCCGGTACTGGATGCGAACGGTGTTCAGCTGAGCAACAACTGTCTCAATTGCCATACACCGGCTGATGCTGCCGGGGTGGTGCGCGTTCCCGCGGGGCAGCTCGAGCTGCAGGATGGATTGTCGCCTGACGAGCCGGACCATTTTCATGCCTATCGCGAGCTGTTAGTTACTGATAATCTTCAGGAAGTGGTGAACGGTGCGCTCGTCGACGTCCAACAGCAGGTGGGTGTCGACATCGATGGCAATCCTATTTTTGATGTTATTCCGATTGCGTCGCCCGCCACGATCGCTGGGGCAGCGGCGTCTGACGATTTCTTCGGCCGGTTCGAAGACCCCAATGATGTGCATTACAACATCTTGTCCATAGCGGAGAGACGCTTAATTGCGGAATGGTTAGATGTCGGAGCCCAGTACTACAACAACCCATTCGACGCCCCGGCCAACTAACTTATTTAGGGTCGCATGCCTGGCGTTGTTCGCGCTACTGGCCATCTTCCCCGGACAAGCAACGGCCGCCAAGGAGCTTCGTAGTGTGGCGGTCGCCGACCCGTATCTTGAAATGCATACGGGTCCCGGCCGTGGCTACCCTATTTTCCACGTCGTCGATCGCGGCGAGTCGATCGATATCATCAAACAGCGTACGGACTGGTTCCTGGTTCGTGACGCGGACGGTGACGAAGGCTGGGTCGATCGCGCTCAGATGGAGCTGACGTTGAATCCCGACGGGTCGGAAGTCGACTTCCGACGTGCAGGCCTCGAGGATTTCACGAATTCGAAGTGGGAGATTGGCGCTCTGGCAGGCGATTTCGGGGGCGCGAACATCGTATCACTCTACGGTGCGTACTCGCTCAACCCCCACGTCTCGTTAGAGGTATGGGGTTCACAGATTTTAGGTAATTTTTCGAACGGTTGGACGGCAAGTGTTAACGTCGTTCATGAAACCTGGCCCGACTGGCGCGTGTCGCCGTTCTTCACCCTCGGTGCCGGCGTTATTCGCACTGAGCCCAAGTCGACGATTATCCAGGGTGAAGATCGTAACGACCAGATAGGCCATGCCGGTGCCGGATTCCGCGTCTATGTGACACGGCGATTCCTGTTCCGGGCGGAATACAAGACTCACGTCGTATTCACGAGCCGTAACGACAATGAGGAAGTAGAGGAATGGAAAGTCGGTTTCGCGTTCTTTTTCTGATCTTGATGGCGCAGTTTGCGTTGTCGGGATGCGCGGCCACGAAGAACCTGTTCGGGTTCGGTCGTGACGAAGCGCCACCGCCGTCCGCGGAGCCGCCAGGGCAGGTCATCGACCCGGAAGTCCAACGCCGCGAAATCAAGGAGCCGAAGATCGACAAGGAAAACTTCGAGATTGGGGCTTTCGCGGGAATCATGAGCATCGAGGACTTCGGAACCGACCTCGCCTACGGCGCCAGGCTCGCGTATCACCTTACCGAAGGTTTCTTCGTCGAGGGTACGGTGGGACAGACGGAGGCCGGCCTTACAAGTTTCGAGTCACTGAGTGGCGGCGCGCGGCTTTTCGAGGATCGCATGCTTACGTACTACAACCTGAATCTCGGCTACAACATCTTGCCGGGCGAGGGTTTCATCGGTGAGAGGCGCGCATACAACACCCAGTTCTACCTCATCGCCGGGCTGGGCTCGACCGAGTTCGCGGACGACGATCGCTTCACGGTCAATTTCGGCGCGGGATTACGCCTGCTGCTGAACGATGCCTGGACGCTGCGATTCGACTTTCGCGACCACCTGTATGACATCGACATCCTCGGCGAAGAGAAAACGGTGCACAACCTCGAGGGCACGCTGGGATTTACGTTTTTCTTCTGAGGCAGAAGTCACAGTTAGTATTTCGATCAATGGCTAGAGTAGGGAATATGAACGCAAAATTCGCTAAACCCGGGCGCATACTGCTTGCGTTGCTTGCGTGTTACGGACTCTCCGCCTGCAGCGTCGAGCCCTGGGTGAAGCCCTACGAACGAGACCGGCTTGCTGATCCGATCATGGCGCTTGACGGCGACCCCGTATCGACGGCCTACATACAGCACGTATACGAGGCTCGAGAGGGCGCGCGGGGCGGCGAAGGCGCTGCCGGTGGCGGCTGCGGGTGCAACTAGGGGGCTCACAGGTGAATTTCCCACGGCTCTTCGTCTTCCTGGCTTGCCTGCTCGCGCTGCCCGCGAGCGTGCTGGCTGGCGTGTTGCCGGATGACCGCGGGGACGCGCTTTACCACCGCTACGAAGGCGGTGGTGTGACGATCGATGGTCCGTCGGTGCTCGTGCGAAAGAAAGCCGGCAAGAGCCTTTCGTTCGTCGGCAACTACTACCTCGACATGGTTAGCTCGGCCTCCATCGACGTGATCACGACAGCAAGCCCTTATACCGAGGAGCGCACGCAGTGGTCCCTCGGGATGGATTATCTGCGTGGCAATACCACGATGCGCGTGAATTACGTCAGCAGCGTGGAATCGGACTTCGATGCGAGTACCTACGTGTTTTCCGTCAGCGAGGACATGTTCGGCGATCTCACGACGTTGACGCTAAGCTACGCTTATGGCGAAGACATTGTCGGCCGGTCGGACGATCCCGGTTTCCGGCGCGAGAACACACGCCAGCACTACGGGATAGGACTGACGCAAATCCTCACGCGTAACCTGATCGCGACACTCAATTTCGAGACCGTCACTGACGAGGGTTTCCTTAACAATCCGTACCGATCGGTGCGCTACGCGGATCCGGGCAGTGCGCTGGGCTACAGCTTCGAACCGGAGCTGTATCCGGAGACTCGAACCTCGAACGCAGTGGGTCTTCGAGCGCGGTACTTCCTGCCGTACCGGGCGGCAGTAGAAGCGGAGTACCGTTTTTACACGGACACCTGGGAGATCCAGGGGCACACTGCTTCAATGACCTACATCCACCCATGGGGCCCGTTCACGTTCGAGGGCAAGTTCCGATATCACGACCAGACAGGTGCAGCGTTTTTCAGGGATATCTTCTCGCGCTCCGAGGCGACCAATTTCCGTGGCCGCGACAAGGAACTCAGCCCGCTCACGAGTTATACCTTCCGGGGCAAGGTGAGCTACGAATTCCTGGATCCCAACAAGGGCTGGGGGATATTCAAGCGCGGCACGCTGAATTTCTCGCTCGATCACCTGTTCGTGGAGTATCACGAGTTCAGGGATATAACGTCGGGACAGCTTGGTGAGGAAGCGCTTTACGAGCTCAAGGCGAACGTTTACCAGATATTCGTCTCGTTCTGGTATTGAGATGAGCGCGGAGCGGGCCGCTCCGATTCCCTTTCTCGTCATGGCTCCCTGCGGTCCGCTTTACTTCCTCGAAAGAGAATCCTCTCGGCCCGCACGCCGGCATCGAAGTGCCCGTAGGAGAGCTTCTCGAAGCCCGAAACAGCCGGCATCCATCGCGCGCAGAGGTGCGCTCCTGTAGTCGAAGAACACCCCGCACGGCAAACAGCGATGGTGGTAGGATTCCGTCAATGTCGATCTCTATTGCGCTGATCATCCTTATCGCACTCGCCGTCGTGGTGGTGGTCCTCTACAACCGGCTGGTGCGCAGCCGCAACCGGGTCAGCACCGCGTGGAGCGATATCGACGTGCAGCTGCAGCGCCGCCATGACCTGATTCCGCAGTTGGTGAAGGCCGTCGACGCTTATGCGAAGTATGAGAGAGCCACGCTGGAGGCGGTGACGGAGTTGCGCACCGAAGCGATGCGGATCGTCGACATCAATGCTCGCGGTGAAGCGGAACAGGCCTTGAGCGAAGGAGTGAGCCGGCTGCTGGCGCTGGCGGAAAGCTATCCGGACCTGAAGGCCAATGAAAATTTCCTCAAACTGCAGTCCGAGCTCGTGGAGACCGAGAACTATCTGCAGTTTGCACGCCGCTACTACAACGGCTCTGTGCGAGACTACAACACGATGACCGAAACGGTGCCGAGCAATCTGGTGGCCGGGCTGTTCGCTTTCAAACCGCGCGAGTTCTTCCAGAAGACCGCAGACGAGGCCGCAAACGTGCCGCTCGTCAGGCTCGGATCCGTCGAGTGAGGAAGCTCGCCTGTCTCGTGCTGCTGGCGGCGCCGCTGCTCGCGGCCGCCGACGAGCGCATCCTCGAGTTCCATAGCGACATCACGGTGATGCAGGACGGCTGGATCGAGGTGACGGAGACGATCCGGGTGCGGGCGGAAGGCGATCGTATCCGCCGGGGAATTTATCGCGATTTCCCGACCGAGTATTTCGACAGGCTCGGTAACCGCTACGTCGTCGATTTTCAACCTCTGGCGGTGTTGCGCAACGATGCATCCGAGAGTTTTCACTCGGTCGAGGACCGTAACGGCGTGCGCACCTACTTCGGGCGCAGCGACCGTTATATCGATCACGGTATTCATACTTACCGGTTCAGGTACCGCGCATCGAGGATGCTGGGCTTTTTCGATGACCACGACGAGCTTTACTGGAACGTTACCGGCTTTGACTGGGCATTCCCGATCGACCAGGGCAGCGCGACGGTGCGGTTCGACCTTCCGGTCTCCGCGGGCGAGATCGCGACCGAAGGCTATACTGGCCCGCGCGGCAGCAAGGCGCAGGATTACACCTCCCATGTCGACACCAGCGGCGTCGCGTATTTCAAGGCGAACGGCCCGCTCGGACCACTGAACGGCCTTACGATCGTCGTCATGTGGCCCAAAGGCTTCGTGAAGGAGCCTACGGCTGTCGACCGCGCAAGCTGGATACTCAAGGACAACCTGAATCTCCTGATCGCGCTGGCAGGCTACGCAGGCCTCCTCGCTTATGCGTTTCCCGTCTGGCGCCGCTATGGCAAAGATCCCGAAGAGGGCATTCTCGTCACACGCTATGAGCCGCCGGAAGGATTTTCACCGGCGTCGCTGCGCTACATTCGCCAGATGTACTATGACAACGAAACAATGACTGCCGCCATACTCAGCCTCGCAGTGAAGGGCTACTTGAGGATCAATGACCTCGGCAGCAAGCACACGCTGTTCAAGCTCGAACCGGGTTCGGATGCGCCGCCGCTCGCGACCGGTGAAGCGGAACTCTACGAAGCGCTGTTCAAGGACGGCAAGCGCGTCGTTCTCGAGCAGGACAACCATTCGCTGCTGGGCGATGCACGAGGTGTGCACAGGGCCTCGCTGATCAAGGATTACAAAAAGCACTATTTTCGCCTCAATGGGCTACTGAACATTCCGTCAATGCTCATAGCTCTCGTGGCCACCGCGCTCGCAATCCTCGCGGGACCGCGGCTCTCGTTCGCGCTGATTGCCGTCATCGTTGCGATGTTCGTGACGGTCGTTTTTTTCGGGGTCATCATGAGACGGCCGACACTGCGCGGCCGCAAGGTGCTGGACGAAATGCTCGGCTTCAAGGATTACCTCGAGGTTGCAGAGAAGGACGAAATGAACCTGCGCAATCCGCCGGAAAAGACGCCGCAGCTCTTCGAGGCCTACCTGCCGTTCGCGCTTGCGCTCGGCGTCGAGCAGGCGTGGGCCGAGAAATTCGCGGCCGTGCTCGAGGCGATCCGCGAGCCTGACGGGAGCGGCTACCAGCCGTCCTGGTACAGCGGATCCTGGGACAGCTCCAGGATCAGTTCGAATGTCGGGTCCGTGGCCAGCGGGCTGGGCTCCGCCATCAGCAGCTCGGTGACGCCACCCGGCTCGTCGTCGGGCGGCGGTGGAGGCGGTTTTTCCGGAGGTGGCGGCGGAGGTGGCGGCGGAGGCGGCTGGTGATCGAAACCTTTTCGCCCGCCCGGTATCAGACGTTAGAGATACTGCGGCAAACGTGACACTATTCTGAACTCGCCG
>JBFEXY010000154.1:0-6035 GCA_041562415.1 Woeseiaceae bacterium | reverse complement strand
ATCATCCACGGCCGCGAGCCAGCCGTCCGGATCTCGCCGATACTCGAGACGGCCGGACATTGAGAATGGCTCACGCACACCAATGCTCACCTGGTCCAGCGAAAATTGGGCCGCGGCGCTCTGGACCCGTCCACCGATCCACGCAAACGAGGCGTCGAAATCGCCACCCCCGGATGAAAGGGGCCAGCTGCGCGAGACATCGAGCGCTGCCACGCCCGCCAGGTCCAGGTCGCTTGCTTCGACGGTGACGTCCCAGCCACCGCCGTTTCCGTTTTCATCGAGCAACTGCGTCGCCCCGACTCGCAGCTGCCGCCCTAGCAATTCGGGGAGCACAATCGTGCCACCGAGAGTGAGCCGTTGCTCCTCGCTGCGTACGCTCAGGCGGCTGATCTCGAAAGGCTCCAGCTGCTCATCGGTCGGCAGGATCAGGTTCAGCTCTACATCCTCTGCGATGACTTCGATGTCGGCCAGGCCGTCGGCATCGGCAGGCTGCATGATTGGCAGGTCCCGTGCCGCAATTCCCTGGATCCACCATTCACCGTTCGGCAGCTGCCGCAGTTCTATGCTCGTATCGCGAATAACGACACGATTGACGACCAGTGTTCTGTCAGCGAGCAGGCGCGTCAGGGCGATACCGATGCTTACCTGTTCCGCAGCTATGACTCGCGACAGCGGTGCGCCACGAGTAAGCTCGGCGTCATAAAATTCGAGCTGTGGCCCGCTGAGTCCCCAGCGTGCGTCCATTCCGGAGAATTCGACCTGCAAGCCGATGGCCGCACTGGCCCAGGTCTTGATTTCGTCCTGATACTCGGGAAGACGCGGCAGGAACAGACGAAAGAGCCCGACCGCGACAGCCATCAGGATAACGACGGCCGCCGCCATGTAGGCGAGGAACTTTAGCAGCCGTTGGAAAAATCTCTTCATCGGGACCCGCGTATCGAGCTACATCAGGACGACGTCGAATTGATCCTGCAGGTAGAGCGACTCCGTCTGCAGGCGTATCGATTTGCCCGTTTGTTCGCCCAGGACAGCCAGGCTCTGCGCCTGCTCATCGAGCAGCAGCTCGATAACATCCTGGTGCGCGAGGACGAGGGCTTCGTCGAATTCGAACTGGCGCGCCTGGCGAATGATCTCGCGAAAGATCTCGAAGCACACGGTTTCCACAGTAAGGACGAAACCGCGACCCTCACAACTTGGACAGTCCTCGCACAGGATATGTTGCAGGCTTTCCCGAGTGCGTTTGCGCGTCATCTCGACGAGTCCCAGGGGGGACAAGGGCGTAATCTGATGACGCGCGTGATCACCCTCCAGCGACTTCTCGAGGACCGCGAGTACGTTTTCGCGATGCGACGATTCTTCCATGTCGATGAAGTCGATGATGATGATTCCGCCCAGGTTACGCAGCCGAAGTTGCCGGGCGATCGCCATCGCGGCCTCCAGATTCGTTCGGTAGATCGTCTCCTCGAGGTTTCGATGACCGACGTACGCACCCGTGTTGACGTCGATTGTCGTCATCGCTTCCGTCTGGTCGAAGATCAGGTACCCACCGGACTTCAGGGGAATGTTCCTGTCCAGGGCCTTGCGGATCTCGTCCTCGATTCCGTGCAGGTCGAATATCGGGCGCCTCCGCTTGTAATGCTGCAGCCGCGCCTCGACGCCCGGCAGAAATGTCGCCGCGAATTCGTGCATTGCTTCGAAGTCCGGTTTCGAATCGACCAATATCGTTTCCACGTCACTGGTTGCGAGGTCTCGCAGCACTCGCAGCGGCAGTGACAGGTCCTCGTTTACCAGGTGTTCTACCTTATCGTTCCTGCACCGTTCCTGAATGACGCCCCAGAGCCTGACCAGGTACTCGAGATCAGCTTCCAGCGCGTCGCGAGTAGTACCCTCCGCGACGGTCCGCACGATGGCGCCGCACTCGAGACCGTGCTCAACCAGCAGTTCCTCGACGAGCAAACGCAGACGCTCACGCTCTCCGTCCTGGTCGATGCGCGCCGAAATGCCGACGCTCGCGCTTCTTGGCAGCAGGACCAGGTGACGCGACGGCAGCGTTATGAACGTCGTCAGCCTCGCACCCTTGTTGCCGAGCGGATCCTTGACGACCTGGACCAACAGGCGGTCCCCTTCCCTCACGAGTTCCCGTATGTCCGGCAGTTCTTCGGTCGCAGCGTCACCCGGATCGCCGTTCCGCGCAATATCCGAGGCATGCAGGAATGCCGTACGATCGAGTCCAATCTCCACGAATGCGGCCTGCATGCCGGGAAGAACGCGCGACACCCGTCCATTGTAGATATTACTGATCAGGCCGCGGCGCGCCGTGCGTTCGATGAAGACTTCCTGCAATACCCCGTTCTCGAGCAATGCCGCCCGGGTTTCCGACGGAGACACGTTGATCAGGATCTCCTCTTTTCGCGACTCGTCGCTCATATTGCATCCTTCAATTCAGCGGGCGGCTCGATACCGGCCGCTCGCAACAGTTCCGCCGTCTCCAGGACCGGCAGCCCGACCACGCCGGTGTAACTCCCCGCGATCTCCTCCACAAAGGCTCCGGCGAGACCCTGTATCGCGTAGGCACCGGCCTTGCCACGGGGCTCCCCACTGTGCCAGTAGTCGAGTGCTTCGTCAGGACCGATCTCGCGAAATTTCACCTCCGTCACGGAAAGCGCGCTGGCTGTCGAGCCGCCCGCTCGAACGGCGACGCCGGTCATGACCTCGTGACGACGCCCCGACAATGCCGCGAGCATCCGCAGCGCATCCGCTTCGTCAACTGGTTTGCCAAATACCTCGCCGTCCAAGACCACGGCCGTATCGGCGCCCAGGACCACGGCTCCGGGCCCGGGATCCACGGCCGATGCCTTTTCTACAGCGAGGCGAACGACCATGATATCTGCGGATTCACCGGGGTGCTGTCGTTCGTCGACGTGGACGCCCGCGGCAGTGAACTCCAGGCCCATGTGCTCGAGAATCCGCCTACGCCGGGGGGAAGATGAAGCAAGGTGCAGCTTTGGAACCGACATGGCCGACTCAATATCAGGCGCGATGGTAGGGGTGGCCGGACAGCAGCGACCAGGCACGATACAACTGCTCCGCGAACAGGACCCTCGCCAGGCCGTGGGGCAGCGTCAGGTTCGAGAGCGACCAGACGAAATCGGCCCGGCCGCGGCAGTTTTCGGAGACGCCGTCCGGGCCGCCGATGACAAAGCACAGATCGCGGCCATCGGTCTGCCAGGTCGACAATTTCGCCGCGAGTTCCTTGCTCGTGGGCTGTCTGCCCTTTTCATCGAGCAGCACGACCTGCTCATTCGCAGCGATTTTTCCGAGTATCCGCTCGCCTTCGGTCTCGATGGCCCGTTGCGCATCGTCAGACTTGCCGCGTTTCTCCGTTGCGACAGGGTCCAGCCTGAATTTCCACTGTGGCGGGAAACGGCCACTGTAGTCCCGGAACGCCTCCTCGACCCAGGCCGGCTGGCGTTCACCGACTGCCAGCAGCCGAATGTGCACGGCGGAATTCTCCCGGATGCCTTACTGGATATGCCTTACCGTTCCGTCGCGGCAAGGTCTCCGGCCGGCCGCAGCGACCAGAGTTTTTCCAGGTTATAGAACTCACGCACCCTTGGCAGCATGACATGTACCAGCGTGTCCTGCAGATCGAGCAATACCCATTCACCGCCGCTCTCACCTTCCACGCCAATCGGTTTGTGCCCTGCTTCGGACGCCTTCTCGATAACGTTATCGACCAGCGCCTGCACATGGCGCGTAGACGTGCCGCTGGCAACCACCATGTAGTCGGTGACGGTCGTCATGTCGCGAACATCGAGCTTGACGATATCTCTTGCCTTGATGTCCTCAAGTGCCTCGACGACCAGGTCGCTCAGTTGCTCGCTATTCATGCGTGCTGCTCATTTTCATACGGTATTGGCCTCCTCTCTTACTGGCATACGCTTGTGTAACACGAACTCTCCACGATTACGTCCCGGACGGAATCGGGCATCAGGTAACGCGGATCGTACCCTTCCGCCACCAGAGTCCTGATATCGGTTGACGCGATCTCGAGCTGCGTCACCGCGTGGACGTAGATGTTGCCCTGCAGCCGTTCGTGCAGATCGCCAAGGCGTTTCGTCCTCCTCTCGCCCAGTAGCGCGCCGAGGGCGCCGTCTTCCGGTACCTGCCATCCCGGTCTGTGGGCAACCACTATGTGGGCAAAATTCATGATTTCATCCCACCGATGCCAGCTCGGCAACCCGAGAAATGCATCCATCCCTGTGATGAGACACAGCGAACGGTCCGGAAATTCCTCACGAAGGCTGACGAGGGTATCGATGGAGTACGATGGCCCGTCCCTCTGCAGCTCGCGCTCGTCGACGACAAAACCGGGCTCTTTTCGGGTTGCAAGCCGCACCATCTCCAGCCGCAGTGCCGCCGATGCCTGGGTCACGCCGCGGTGCGGCGGATCGCCGCACGGGATGAAACGCACCTCTGCGAACTGCAACGTCTGGAGTAGCTCGAACGCCGTTCGGAGGTGGCCATAATGAATCGGATCGAACGTGCCGCCGAAAATGCCGATCGGCCTCATCGGCGGCATGCTCCTGTCGCCGCACTGCTCATGCCGCCTTCCGGCCCGCAAAGGCGAGGCCGAGCACGACATCACTCGCGAGCAGCCAGGGATCGGCACGCAACTGGCCTTTTGCGGCGGCATCACCCTGGCCGACGGCTTTGAGCAAGCGATGAAACGTGCCGTCCGGCGCACGGCTGATGCAACTCCGGACCAGTCCCTGCCGGTTACGCCAGACCCTCGCCTGTTGCATCGCCGAACCGAGGTCCACTCGCTGCCGAACCGCGTCCGTAAGCCCGGCGAGGAGGCGCAGCTCCCGACCGAGAGCCCAGAACACGATCACCGGCTCCACGCCCTCGGCCCGCAGTCCGCCGAGTATCCTGATCGCTCGCCGTGCATCGCCTTCGAGCGCCGCATCCACCAGCTTGTAGACATCGTAACGGCTGCTGTTCGCGACGGCATTGGCGACGTCTTCGGCGGAGACGGGTCCTTCGCCGAGCAGCAACCGCAGCTTCTCGATCTCCTGGTTGGCGGCCAGCAAATTGCCCTCCACCCTGTCGGCGATGAGTCCCGCCGCAGACCGATCCGGCTGCAATCCGGCTGCGCGCATGCGCGCAGCAATCCATCCCGGCAATTCCCTGACGCCGACAGGCCAGATGGGCAGGAATACACCGTTTGCGTCGATGGCCTTGACCCACTTTGCCGACAGAGCACTCTTGTCGAGTTTCGGCGCACTGACAATCAGCATGAGTTCGGGCCCGAGCCGTTCGAGCAGATCGACGATCGCACTACTGCCCACCCTCCCCGGTTTGCCGGTCGGGAGACGCAACTCGATGATGCGCTGCTCTGCGAACAGCGACAGGTTAGAACTTGACGCGGACAGGTTGGCCCAGTCGAACCATTGTGTCGCAACGTGGGATTCTCGCTGCGTAAAGCCCTTTTCCCTCGCAGCGGCACGAATACTGTCAAGCGCCTCTGAAACGAGCAAATGCTCGTCGCCCGTAACGAGGTAGCACGGCGCCAGGCTGTTCTTGAGGTAGGAAGAGAGCTGGTTTGCCTGGATTTTCACGCAATCAGTCGTTGCTGCACTTGTCTTGGATCATACAGGGGCGCTTCCTGATGGCAAGCGCGTACGATCGTTCAGCCCACCTGCTCGAGGCTGATTGATTCGCCTTCCAGCAAGACCGGTATCCCGTTGCTGACCGGGTAGGCGAGTTTCTCGTCGTCGGTGACGAGCGCCTCGTCCAGGGGTTCCGTCAAGACGGTTCCGTCACGATTTGAAATCGCGCCGGACTCGATCGCCGTATTGACGCGAGCGAGCAGGTCGCGCTTTGCAACATTGAGCCCCTTGTGGGTCACGGGGCAGCGAAGGATTGTCAGCAGACGTTTGTCCATGAATGACTCGAAAACGGTGTTGTAAATGTAGTAAGTAACTGTTTTTTAAAGCCTTGCCGTTAATATTGTTATACTATATCATTTCACT
>JBFEXY010000153.1:0-6126 GCA_041562415.1 Woeseiaceae bacterium | reverse complement strand
GCTGCGCCACAGCTTCAGCCATTACGACCTGGACATCGAACCGGTCGTTGTGCGAATCGACGCGCTGTCGAGTAAAGTAGCCGACTACGACGACTCGACCTGGTACCGGCCCGGCGATACGCCACCCGGCGGAATCGCGGCACCCGTGATGAGGCTGATCGAAACACTCAGGAACACGGACGAATTGAGAAACCATGGCTAGAACTGTTCATTGCGTCATCCTCGGCAAAGAGGCCGAAGGCCTGGATTGGGCACCGTACCCGGGAGACCTGGGGCAGCGGATCTACGACAACGTGTCGAAGGAAGCCTGGCAGCGCTGGCTCTCGCACCAGACGATGCTGATCAACGAGTATCGCCTCACGCCGATCGAACCGGACGCGCGCAAGTTCCTCGAAACCGAGATGGAAAAATTCTTCTTCGGCGGCGGTTCGGCCGCGCCGGAGGAGTTCGTGCCGCCGGAGTGACAGGGCAAGGCTGTCGCCGGTACTTCTTCTCGTCATGGCTCGCTAGCGCTGCGCTTTACTTCCTCGAATAAGCACCGGCGACAGCCATATCAGTCACGAACCAGGTACTGCACGCTGAACAGGCGTTCGGCGTCCATCCACACTTTCTCTACCCTGAATGCGGCGGCCTCGGCCATCGCGGCGAAGCCTTCGAGGGTGTACTTGTGGGAATACTCGGTGAGGATGGCCTCGTCCCTGTCGATCGAAAAGGACTCGTTGCCAAGCGTGAATTCCTGGTCCTGCTCGCTGACGAGGCGTATCTCGACGCGTCCTTTTTTTTCATTGTATTCGGCGCTGTGCGCGAAAGCGCCCAGGTCGAAGTCCGCGCCGAATTCGCGGTTCAGGTGCCGCAGCATGTTGCGGTTGAATTCCGCCGTCACGCCGGCGCTGTCGTTGTAGGCGCGTTCGATGATCGCAGGATCCTTCTGCAGGTCGACGCCGATAAGGAGTGCGCCGCCGGCGCCGGCTTCCTCGTGCATGACCTGCAATAGCTCGTGGGCTGCGTCGTGCGTGAAATTGCCGATGGTCGAGCCGGGGAAGTAGACGATGTTGCGCACCGGCATGATCTTCGGGGAAGGGAGCTGGAACGGCTGCGTAAAGTCGGCGACGACGGGCAGCACGTCGAGCTTCGGAAAATCCTCACGAATCTGCTGCGCCGACTCGAGCAGGTGATCTTCGGAGATATCGACCGGCACGTAGGCGGCGAGCTCGTCCAGGTTTTCGAGCAGTACGCGCGTCTTCAGGCTGGAGCCGCTGCCGAACTCGATGAGGCTCGCCTGCTTACCGACCAGCGCCGCAATCTCGCCGACATTGTCACGCATGATGCCGAGCTCGGTCTCGGTCGGGTAGTACTCCGGCAGGCGCGTGATTTCCTCGAACAGCTGCGAGCCCCGTTCGTCGTAGAAGTACTTCGGGGAAATCATCTTCTCCGGCTGTTTGAGCCCGTCGATCAGTTCGTCGAGTTCGTCATCCGGCACGATTTGTTGCGCAGCATTCTTAGCCATGTCCGTCCTTCGCCAGCCTGATACCGAAGAACTGCCAGCGCATGTGCGGGTAGAAGAAGTTGCGATAGCTCGCCCTGACGTGGTCGCTCGACGTTACGCACGACCCGCCGCGCGCCGTCATCTGGTTGCACATGAATTTACCGTTGTACTCGCCGAGTGACCCGCTCAACGGGACGAAGCCGGGATAGGGCGCATACGGCGACGACGTCCACTCCCAGACATCGCCAAAGAACTGTGCACTGCTCCCTCCCGATACCGGGTGCAGAAAACCGGACTGCAGCAGGTTGCCTTCCACGGACTTGTCGGCCGCGGCCGTCTCCCACTCGAACTCCGTCGGCAGCCGGGCGCCGGCCCAGCGCGCAAACGCGTCTGCCTCGTAGAAACTGATATGCGTCACGGGAGCGGCGTCGTCGATAGCGCGAACGCCGCCAAGCGTGAACTCGCTCGCCAGGTCCTCGCTCCAGTAAAGCGGCCGTTGCCATCCTTCCTGGTTGACCGTGGCCCAGCCGTCGGACAGCCACAGCGTCGACTCCGCATAGCCGCCGTCCATTATGAAGTCGCGAAACTCGCCGTTGCTGACAAGCCGTGAGCCGATCCGGTGCTCGTGCAGGAGCGCATCGTGGCGCGGCGTCTCGTTGTCGAAATGAAAGCCGTCGCCGGTGGCGCCGACCTGGTGAATGCCGCTTGTGCCCGTTAAATAAGAATAGGCGTCGACCGGCCGGGACGCTGGCACCGGGAGTTCCGGATCGAAAGCCGGCCGCAGCGGGTTTAGCGACAGCACGTGCTTGATGTCCGTGAGCAGGAGTTCCTGGTGCTGCTGCTCGTGATTGAGGCCGAGCGTGACGACGGTGGCGAGTTCCTCGTCATCGCCGTGCTCGTCCAGCAGTCGCTGCATGTGTTCGTCGACGTGGGCCCGGTAGTCGAATACCTCTGCAAGGGTCGGCCGCGAGAGCAGCCCGCGCTTCGGCCGGGCATGCATCTGGCCCGCCGTGTAGTAATAGGAGTTGAACAGGAAGTCGTAGTCGTCGTTCAGGCGCCTGTAGCCCGGCACGAAGGATTCGAGCACGAAGCGCTCGAAGAACCAGGTCACGTGAGCGAGGTGCCACTTCGTCGGGCTGACGTCGGGCATCGACTGCACCACCGTGTCCTCCGGCGCCAGCGTGGTTACCAGCGCGAGGCTCTGTGCGCGCACTCGCTGGTATTGCGCCGATAGCGTGTCGACGGCATTACGATGGACAGAATCTGCCGGAGCAGCCATCACGTCACCTGGGGCTAGGGAGAATAAATACCGTACCGCATCTGGATAGACCCTGCCACCACACCAATTATTGCGGCCCCGGGTTGCCGTTGTACGCGACTTGGGTCAGCGCAGCGGCAGCTCCGTCTTCTTCTGTACCGTGCGGATGGCGACGCTGGAATTGACTCGCGCAACGCCGGGCAGTCGCGTCAGCGCTTCCTTGTGGAGGCGCTCGAAATCGGCCATGTCGGAGACGACGACGCGCAACAGGTAATCGAACTCGCCCGTCATCAGGTAGCACTCCATGACCTCGGGTATGTTGCGCACCGCGGCCTCGAAGGCGGCCAGTTCACTTTGCTCTTCACGGTGCAGCCCGATGTGTACGAGCACGTTGCCGCCGAGCCCCACGCGCGACTGGTTGACGAGCGCCACGTAGTGGTCGATGTAGCCCTCATCTTCGAGCGCGCGGACGCGCCGCAGGCACGCGGACTCCGACAGGTTCACTTTCGCAGCAAGCTGCACGTTGCTGATGCGGCCGTCCTGTTGCAGGGCCCCGAGGATCGCGTTGTCGTATTTATCCAGTTGCACAGCAGAAAATTGCTCAAAATAATAGTTATAAGACAGAAACTGCCACAAAACAGCGATAGTGTCATGTAGTTTGCAATCAAATGGCGTGATCTACGCGGTATCGTGTCTCTCTCAATCGAAACCGTGGGCACGGGAGAGATCGCATGAAGGTAGGGGTACCCAAGGAAATCAAGACGCTCGAGTTCCGCGTCGGCATGACGCCGGCCGGGGTACGCGAGCTGGTTCACGACGGCCACGAGGTCGTCGTGGAAACGAATGCCGGCATCGGTATCGGCATGACGGACGTGGACTACGAAGCGGCCGGTGCGAAGGTCGTCGACACGGCGGAGGAGGTATTTGCCGCCGCGGAAATGATCGTCAAGGTCAAGGAGCCGCAGCTGAACGAATGCGCGATGCTGCGCGACGACCAGGTGCTGTTCACCTACCTGCACCTTGCGGCCGACCCGAAGCAGACGGAAGCGCTGGTCAAGTCGGGCACGACCGCTATCGCCTACGAGACCGTCACGGCGAAGGATGGATCCTTGCCGTTGCTGACGCCGATGTCGGAAGTCGCCGGACGCCTGTCGATCCAGGCGGGCGCGTTTGCGCTGCAGAAGGCCAACGGCGGCCGCGGCGTTTTGCTCGGCGGGGTGCCAGGCGTGAAGCCGGGCAAAGTCGTGATTATCGGCGGTGGCGTGTCGGGGATGAATGCGGCGGACATGGCGATTGGCCTGGGCGCCGATGTCACTGTTCTCGATCGCTCGCTGCCGCGTTTACGCGAGATCGACGACAACTGGGGCGGTCGTATTCACACGGTCTACTCGACCAAGCACGCCATCGACGAACTGGTTCCGGAGGCCGATCTCGTGGTTGGTGCCGTGCTGGTCGCCGGTGCGGCGGCACCGAAGCTGGTGTCGGAGCAAAACGTCAAGGACATGCACGGCGGCGCCGTACTCGTCGACATTTCCATCGACCAGGGCGGCTGCTTCGAAACGAGCCGGCCGACCACGCATGCCGAACCGACCTATCTCGTGCACGACTGCGTGCACTATTGCGTCACCAACATGCCGGGCGCGGTGCCGCGTACCAGCACGTTCGCACTGACGAATGCAACACTGCCGTTCGTTAAGGACCTCGCCAATCTCGGTTGGCGCGATGCGCTGCTGAGGGACCCGCACCTGGCGAACGGACTCAACGTTCATGCAGGGCATGTGAATCATGAAGCGGTTGCCCACGATCTCGGCTACGAGTATCTCTCCGCTGAAGATGCCCTGAAGACAGCCTGATCCCGAGAGCTTTACGCTCGACTCCCCCTACAGGTTCAGGCAAAACACAGGCCGGGCTTCTTGCCCGGCCTTTTTTATTTCGCCCGCCTGATCACAGGCCACACCAGCCAGGCGAAGATCAAGGCCGTTATCGCCAGGCTCCACACCACGATTGCGCCCGCGGGCAGGTCCGCACCCACCGAGAGCACCAGCCCGGCGAGGCAGCCGACGATGCCGACCGCATAGCCGCACAGGACCCGCAGCCAGCGATGCTCGATGTGGCGTGTTGCAAGCGCAGGAATGATGAGCGACGCGAACACCAGGTAGATGCCGACGAGCTGCACCGAGGCGGTGACGGCGAACGCGAACAGCGCATAGAAACCCAGGCCGCGCAGGTGATCACGCTTCCAGAACCAGGCTGCGACAACCAGCGCGCTGATGACGGCGACCGGCAGGAGTTGATCGATGTTCACCCACAGCACCTGGCCGACGAGCAGCTCCTTCAGGTGCTCACCGCCGTGCGGGTTGCCGGCCAGGATCAGGATGCCTGCCGTGGCCGCAAGCACGAACGACACACCGATGATCGCTTCCTGTATTTGCGGCCAGCGCTTGTCCGTCCAGTGCAGGATGCCGGCCGCGATCAACGCGGCGGACACAGCCGCGAACTGCACCATCCAGCCGCGTGCTTCCCAGCCCATCGTGTCTGCAGCGATGACACCGAGGCCGGCGACCTGCGCGATCGCGAGATCGATGAAAATGATGCCGCGGCGAAGCACCTCCATGCCGAGCGGGACGTGAGTGCTGAGCACCAGCAGGCACGCAACGAATGCGGGAAAGACGATGCTCAGCTCGAACTCGCTCATTCCTGGTATTTCTCCAGCGCCGCTATGGTCTGCTCATACAGGCCGAACAGGTCGGTCGCTTCGTCGGTTCCACCGACGGTAAACGCCATCTCGATTAGTGGAATATTAAGCCGGTCCGACAGCCAATGCGCGGGCTTCTCGTTCTCGAACGGCGCACGGATGATGCCGGCGGGCGGTGCCGGCGTAAGTTGTTCCAGGAGCCGCGACAGCTGAGCACCGCTCGCGGGGATACCCGGTTTCGGCTCCAGCGTGGCAACGATGTCGAGGTCGAGCCAGTCTGCAAGATAGCTGAAGCTGCGGTGGTGCGAGACGAGGCGCATGCCGGCGAGCGATGCCGCCCGCTCTTCCCAGCGGTCGCGGGCATCGCCCCACCGCTCGAGAAAGTTCGCCGCGTTTGCGCGGTAGGGTTCGGCGTTGGCCGGGTCGAGTTCAGCGAGCCTTTCTGTAAGCGCCTCGGCCACACGCTCGATGTTGCGCGGGTGCAGGTGGATGTGCGGATTACCCTGCGGATGCACGTCGCCCTGCGAACGGTCGACGCTCGCGGGAATCTCGATGCGGCGCACGTAATCGGCCGCCATGAAATGGCCGGGACTGCCGGGCTGGATCCCCGGGTTGCCGGAACGCCTGAGCAGCAGCGGCAGCCAGCCGATCTCGAGGTCGGCACCGGTACAGATCAACAGGTCTGCG
>JBFEXY010000152.1:0-6141 GCA_041562415.1 Woeseiaceae bacterium | reverse complement strand
TCGCGACGTCGTCCAGAGACACCTCCTCTTCGCTGCCGTCGTCGGCGATACGCCGTGCCGTCGGCGGCGCCAGTTCGAGCAATGCCCGGATGGCGCCGGAGGTCTGGCTGCGCGCCTTGAGTTCGAGCACCTGACCGAGCAACACGAGCGTCGTGATGACCGCGGCCGCCTCGAAGTAGACAGCCACTTGGCCATCCGCATTGCGAAAAGCGTCGGGGAAGACGCCGGGAGCAAGGGTCGCAACCAGCGAGTAGCCGAACGCGACGCTGACGCCGAGCCCGATCAGCGTGAACATATTCAGGTTCCAGGTGCGTACCGACTGCACGGCACGCACGAAGAACGGCCAGCCGCCCCACAGCACAACGGGAGCAGCCAGTACGAGCTGCAACACCTGCGCCCAGCGCGCCGGAACAAAATTCGCAAACGGATTGCCCGGGATCATCTCGCTCATCGCGTAGATGAACAGCGGCAGGGTCAGCGCCGCGCTGATCCAGAAACGCTGCCGCATGTCGTCGAGCTCGGACGTATCCTCTTCGCCCACGACGATGCCTTCCGGTTCCAGCGCCATGCCGCAGATCGGGCAGCCGGAGTTGCGGACGTCACGCACCTCCGGATGCATCGGGCAGGTGTACACCATACCTTCGTATCCAGGGGGCACGAGATCGTACTTACCGGGCGGAATCGCTTCGTCGCTGGCTGCCGAATGGCAGCAGCTGTGGTCGTGCGAGTGTTCGTCCCCGGATTCCGGGACTGGCTCGCTCGCGGACGAATGGCATCCGCCATGACCGTGTGAGTGTTCGTCTTTTGCGGGGGGGGCGGGCTCGCTGTCAGTCGAATGACAACAGTCATGACCGTGTGAGTGTTCGTGTTTGCTGTCGTGCTGCATACGTTCATTGCCTCCCGGCGCCCTGCGCAGCAAGGGCCGTGTACCCTGAGTCGTTCTACCAGCCTTTAGTGTGCGCTACAGGTCGTGTTGATGCATCTGTCCGGCGACGATCTCGATCGGACCCGAAAAGTGCTGAAAATCGAACAGGCCATCAGGGTCGGACGGATAGTCGTCGTCGCCCGGCTCATCCCACTCACCGGAGCAGGTAAACGCCACGCGATACGTGCCTTCCGGCAGATACCCGAAATGATACTCGTGCGCGCCGCTACCCGGGTTCATTTCGACACGGTCCGTTGCAATCGGACCCGGAATGCCGTCGGACTCAGTATCGGATATATCATCCGGCGCCTCGGCGTCCCCGGGGTAGACATACATCCAGTTGCCGCCGTCTGCGTCATCGCAGGCAGGATGGTTGATGTCGACCAGGGAGGGATCCACGGCGCCAAACAGCCCGCCGGCCTGGTCCATGCGAACGAGGTGCATAGCGTTGTGCAGTTCGTACTGGTCACCCATCATGCCATTGTGGCTGTGCCGGACACCCCGGCGCACGTCGTACTCGAGCATGTAGTCGCCGTGCGCGCCCGCCTCGACATGAAACTGCTCGTGTACTTCGAGACCCTCGGTAGCACCGTGGCCCATCCGAAAGCCATAGTGACCGCCGGTGCCGCTGTCCCGCATGAATGACTGGCCTACGTCGATCCGCATCCGCATCCAGTCGTAATCGCCGCCCGGTAGTTCGATGTCCGACATGAGCGCATGGCTGACGCCGTTTTGCAGCTGCATCATGTCGACGTCCATCGGCCCGCCCGGCATATCGAAGGAGTGTATCTCACCGTTGCTGTGCCCGAAGTCCATGCCTGTGATCCTGATGACCATTGAGTCCATGTCGTGCCACGGATCATCGGTGATAGACACGCTGATTGTGCCGGTCACAGGGGTGGGCGGGGGCGCCGCGGTGTCCGACGAACTGCCTCCGCCGCAGGCCGCAAGCAGGGCGAGGGACGCCAGGGAAACGGCAACCGCGCAAGATCGCTTGTTCATTGGGAAATTCCTAGTGCTTGGGTAGGTAAAGACCAAAAATATTGTCGTGCGGACGATGCGAATCTGATATCGGTGATTTCGCGTACACCAATGTGGTCAATTCGCCGTTTGAATTCGCGTGTCCGCATCACAGGTACTTCGAAATGGAAAGTGTCAGGTAACTGTCTTTCCGATACCCTGCCAGGTACAAGTTCTGAACGTCCACGTTCACAAACAACCTGGCCTCTAGCGCAACCTTCCAGCTCTCACCCATGCGCCGCGCTGCTTCGACAATGGCAATGCTGCCCGAGTCATCGACCAGGGCACCAGCCAGTACGGTGGTGTCCTGCACGTCGTTCAGGCTCCATCGCACGCCGCCAAACCATGCTGAGTCGTAGAACGTCGGTGGTGCGCTATCGTCGCGGCCGTCGTAGAGATATTCCGCGAGCAGGCCCAGGTCCGAGGATGTGTTGCCAAAACCATATATCGTGAATTCGAAACCGGCGACGACGGCTACGAACGGACTGCCGTGGCCACGGCGGCCGATCGCCTCGAGTTTCCAGAGCCAGGCATCCTTCGTGTACTGGATGTCTGCGCCGAGCTGCCCGATGACCTCGTAGCGCGGCACCAGGAAGAGGTTGCCGCTGGTGTCCGTGCGCGGAATGAGCAATGGCTCACGTCCGGTTCCATAGAAACCGGACCAACCGAGGTCCCAGTTGCCGAGTGTCCGCGACCATCGCAACGCCCAGTCGACGCGCCGGTCACGGGCGGAGGATTCGTATTCGGCATTATCGACGTCAACAGGCAGGGGCCCGCGGAGACGCGCGTCCGCAGCGGGAAACGTGCGCTCACGAAAGCCCGGCATCACAAACAGCGCAATGGAACCGGTCTCCGGGCCCCAATATTCAACGCTTATCATGGGCTGTCCGAGTTTGTCTTCCTCGTCAATATCCTCGACCAGGTCCGTCTGGTTTACGACGTCAACGAGATGTCGGGACTCGGTCACCCCCCAGAAGACGCGGTTGACGCCGACGAGCCAGCTCCAGCTACCCCGATCGTGGCGCCAGTAGGCTTCACGAATATCCCAATGGGTGCGGTTCTCGTCATCGCCGTCGAAACGTGCGAACAACGATACCGTCAGCTGATCCTCGGCGTCGTTCCAGTCGGTCCGCAGTTCGGGAGCGATAACCGCTGACGGGGACAGGCCTGATCCCGGTTGCTCCGCGAATGCGGGCTCGTTGAGGAAGACCCGGGGCTCGATGCCGAGGAAACCCGACACGTCCGGGGGTTCCGCCGATGCCATGCCGCAAGCCGCCGCGAAAAGGCATGTCAGGCTACTTTGCAGGAGTCGATGTGCCATGGCCAGTGGTCAGCGAAGCTGTCGCAATGCCGACGGATCGAAGTCCCGGTCGTTCAGCCCGGAGCTAAACTCGAAGTTCCCGAATATCAGCGTCGTCTGCTTTCTCGTCAGCACATTGTTCATGCGCATCTGGTGCGATCGCCAGAAGCGGTCGCGGTAGAGCCGGTAGTCCTCGAACTCCAGCGATTTCAACAGCCGGCTCTTGTGGTCGTAATAATCGATGCGCATTGGCCGGAAATCGACCTGGTCAATCCATGAGACCTGCCGGGAGTAACCGGAATCCCGATACCTGGGTACACGTTGCACGACATGGCATTGCCACTCGCCGCAGGCCTCGTCGCGCAGCCAAAGAAAGTCGAATTTTTCGACCTCGTCGGACAACAGGTCCTCATACGCGAACTCGCTGCCGACGAACGCGCTGGACTTGTTTGCCGACGCGATTCGCTTGACGCGTTTCAAAGAAGGCAGGTAAAGCCACTGATCGTCGTCGCGGTCGGTATGTGTGTGAGTCAGGAACGCCGTGCCTTCGATGTCCCTCGGCTCATGGAATATCGTCAGCGACTTGTCGCCTGCTCCCGGCAGGTCGACCTCCAGCGTCTTCCACGTCAGCCGGCGGGTTCGTTCGCGGCCCTCCTCGTTGGACAGCGTCATCGAGAGATCGACGACGGAATCGCCGAATCCGTCGTAGCGCTTTTCAGCTTCCACCGCAATCGCGCGACCTTTTTCCTCTGGTGTAACTGCCCGGTCTAATGCTTCCTGTGCGGAAGGAGCACCGGGCATCGCCAGTGCGAGTGCGAGGATGATTAGCTGGAGCTTCACGGCTGCACCTCCTGTCGGCGGTCTTGCGCAGGAACCGGGCCTTGCGCCACATATCGTGCCGGGTCCGCCTCGAATCTCTGTTGGCAGCGAGTCGAGCAGAATACGAACGACTGTCCGGCGAACGTGGTGCGTAGATTTGCAGTCCATTCATCGACGCGCATGCCGCAGACAGGATCACGCGTCCATTGGTGATGCTCGGCCTTGCGGTCTCTGAACTCGCCATCCTCCAGCCACAGAATACGATCCGCCACGTCCTCGGCCCGGGGGTCGTGAGTTACAAGGATCACGGACCGGCCTTCGTCGCGAGCGATATCGTGAAGGACCATCATTACCTCCTGGCCACTCGCGGAATCCAGGTTTCCGGTCGGTTCGTCGGCGAGGATCACCGGCGGTGCATTGATCAGCGCCCGTGCGATGGCGACGCGCTGCTTCTCGCCGCCCGACAAGGTCCCCGGCAGCGCTTGCCGCCGCTTCACGAGATCGAGCCTTTCGATCAGTGATTGCGCACGTTTCCTGGCGTCCGCGATTCCGCCCGGCACCAGCCGTGCGGGGAACAGGATATTTTCCTCGGTGGTCAGCGCCTCGAGCAGGTTGAACGCCTGGAACACGAAACCGACTTTTCGCGCTCGTATCTGCGGCAACGCCGACTCGGGCAATGCCGTGATATCGGAGCCCTCGATCAGCACACGGCCCTCCGTCGGCCGCAACAATCCACCGAGCATGGACACGAGGGTGGTCTTCCCGGACCCTGACGGGCCCATGATCAGCACAAGCTCGCCTCGCCGGATCGTGAGCGAGACGCCGTCAACGGCCCGAACCTCGGTGTGGCCGGCGCCAAATGTCTTCACGAGGTTTCGGCCTTCAAGGACATGTTCATTCATTGTGCATACTTCCTAGCTGTGAAATGCCGTAACCGGATCAGCGCGGGCGATCCGCCGGGCCGGTACCAGGGATGCGACCAGCGCCACCGCGACCCCCAGCACTGCGATCCGCTCGATCGCGCTTCCCGTGATTCGCAGGGTTACCTGCGGCACGAGCGCATCCGTCAACGGAACCAGAACCAACGCGAGAAGCAAGGCGACCAGGACGCTTATGACGCTGATAGCGGTTGCCTGTGCCGTTACGCTCATCAAGAGCATCCGATTTGTCGCGCCGAGGGCCTTTGCCACGGCGAGCTCGCGTTGCTGCCTTGCAATCTGCGAGTAGACCGTGAAAGCCACCAGCAGTATGGCGAGGCTGCCACCAATCGTGGTCATCAATGCGATCGTCTCGACGCCCATCTGCATCACCATGCTCCTGTCATTCGCCACGAATGCGTGCGAGGGAAGTGCACTCACCTTCGTGACATTGCTCTCGATGCGCCGGGCGAGCATGTCCGGGCTGACTCCGGGATTCGCCTTGACCAGCATGAAACTCACGATGTCGAGCGACGACATGACGTCCTCGAGATCGGGCTTCGTCACGAATATGACGGTATTGCCCATGGAGAAGGTATCTGCGGAAAAACCCGAGATGCGGAATTTCCTATCAGTGATGGCAACGATGTCGCCGAGCTGCAGACCGGTCATGTCGGCGAATACGCGAGGTACGATTGCGTCGCCCGGGCCGGGCATCGGCTTGCCCTCCGCCATCGACCAGGGCCCGGCGCCCTTGCTGGCTGAATCGAGGCCGACGATGAAAGAAAACCACTTCTTGCCGCCCGCGTCGATCACGGTATTGAGATAGAGGATCGATTCGACCGAGGCAACGCCGTCGACGTCCCTGACTTCGCGCGCCTTCCAGTCCGACAGGTAAGACGTTGCCATGTGCATGTTGGATACGCCGTCCTGCATTACCCAAACGTCTGCATCGGCGTTCTCGAGGTAGGCGACGACCTGTTTGGCCTCGCCGGCATAGATTGCCTCGAACAGGATGGCCAGCAACATTGCGCACGCCGCAGCGGCAACACTCATCGTCAGCGTGAGCGGCGACCTGACAAGACTCTTGAACGTCCAGTTCCACATGGTCAGCTCCTGAATGCGACGACCGGATCGACGTTGCGAATCAGCCCGACCGG
>JBFEXY010000151.1:0-6145 GCA_041562415.1 Woeseiaceae bacterium | reverse complement strand
TCTCCGTTTCACAGGCCAGCAGCCACTCCTGCATCGCTTCGCTCTGCAACACGCGTTGCGGGTAATGTTTGGCGGACTCGGGGAGGTTGATGCCGTAGGTCCTGAGCCTCAGTACGACGGGCGCATACATGGCATCCGCAATGCTGAATTCACCGAATAACCACGGCCCGGTGTCACCGTAACGGCGGTGGCAATCCGACCAGATGTCGATTATGCGGTCGATATCGTTGGTCAGTTCGTCGGGAAGTGCGACACGACGGCCCATGGCGCGGCAGTTCATTGGCATCCGCGAGCGAAGCTCCTCGAAGCCGGAATGCATCTCTGCACTGATACTGCGCGCGTGCGCGCGTGCCGCGGCGTCTTCTGGCCAAAGTTTTTTCCCTGGCCAGCGCTCCGCAGCCGTTTCCGCGATCGCCAGCGTATCCCACACGGTAACGTCCTCGAGCAACAGCACGGGCACCCTGCCGGCAGGACTGAATTCGGCAATCTCCCGTACCGTATCTTCCGTATCCAGCACGATGCGGTGTTCGTCGAAATCGATGTCAGCTTCCCGTAACAAGAACCACGCCCGCAGGGACCAGGACGAATAGTTCTTGTTGCCGATAATCAGTCTGGGTTTCATGCCTGTGTTCACTTGATGGTAATTGACCTGCGCCACTCGTCACGATTGCCGAAGCAATGGTAAACCATTGTCCCGCAACGCGTCCTGCCCGATTTCACGTATTGATTGACCGGTTGCGGGCAGCCCGGTAGCCTGTTGCTTCGGTCCCGGCACCCAATACAGATGAGCCTAAGACTCTCTTTTGAACTCACCGATCGCGATCTCCGCTTCTTCCGTAACGCGCTGAAAAAATCACGCGACGTAGTAAACAGCGCGGATGAGTCCGAAATCATCGATGCCATACGCGGCGTGATTGACGATATTCGCAAAAGCGAGCCGCTTCCCGACTTCGTCGCGACGCGGCTGCCTGAACTCGAGTCGATGCTGCAGATGCTCAACGACGACGAATGGCGGCTGCCCGCAATCGACCGGGAACGCATTCTGGCCGCATTCGTATATTTCGGCGATCCCGAAGATATTCTTCCTGATGATATTCCGGTCATCGGCTATCTCGACGACGTCATTATCCTGGAGCTCGTGGCACGGGAACTACAGCACGTTCGCGAAGCCTACGAGGACTATTGCAGTTTTCGTGATGAGTTTGACGGTGAGCATGACGGTGTACTGGATGCAGTAGTCCGGCGCGACCGCCTGGACAGGCGGCGGCAGCAACTGCATCAGCGGATGCGTCGGCGTACGAAACGATTCCAAAAAGCAGACATCTGGTAGGTTCTCTGCCGCCTGCACTACAGGCGCATCAGCACCGAACCCCATGTAAAGCCGCCACCGAATGCTTCCATCAGCACCAGCTGGCCGGGTTTGATACGCCCATCACGAATTCCGACATCCAGCGCCAAAGGCACCGAAGCAGCCGACGTGTTGCCGTGATCCTGAACCGTCACGATGACCTTCTCCATCGGCAGATCGAGTCGTTTTGCCGTCGCCTGAATGATGCGAATGTTTGCCTGGTGCGGCACGAGCCAGTCGAGCTCTTCCTTGCTGACGCCGGCCGACTCGAGGGCCTGCAACGCAACGTCACCGAGTTTGCTGACAGCCACCTTGAAGACTTCCTTGCCGGTCATCATGATGGATGCTTCGTCGGTACCGGCTTTTTCGAGGTTCTTCGATGCACCGACGGGGTAATAAAGCAGATCCTTGTACTGCCCGTCCGCACCCAGGTGCGTCGTAAGGATGCCGGGCTCTTCTGAAGGCTTGACGATAACGGCACCCGCACCGTCGCCGAACAGAACGCAGGTATTGCGATCGTTCCAGTCGACGAGTTTAGTAATGCACTCGGCGCCGATAACCAGCGCACACTTGGCCTCGCCCGCCTTGATGAACTTGTCCACCGTTGTCAGGGCATAGATGAAACTGGTGCAGGCCGCTTCCATCCCGATCGATGGACATGCAGGTATGCCCAGTCGATGCTGCACGAGCGTTGCAACGTTCGGAAAGATCAGGTCCGGTGATGTCGTACCTATCGCAACGAAATCGATATCTTGCGGCTGAACATTCGCGGCTTGCATTGCCTTTTTTGCCGCCTCGACACACATATCCGATGTAGTCTCGTCCGGAGCAACGGCATGCCGGCGCTCCACACCCGTGCGCGTACGAATCCATTCGTCGGTCGTATCGACTATCTTCTCGAGATCAAAGTTCGTAAGGATCTTCTCCGGCAGATAACGGCCGGTTCCGACGATTTTCGAGTACATCATGCGGCTTCCCGTTGCAGCAGATTCCCGATCTGCTGCGGCACCCCGTTGCGAACCTCGACGACTGCCGTATCGATCGCGTGCTGAAACGCGTAACTATCGGCGCTGCCGTGGCTTTTTATTACGATACCATTTAGACCGACCAGTGTCGCTCCGTTGAAATTGCGCGAGTCCGTTTCCCGGGTGATGCGACGCAAGGTCGATCCCGCGAGCAAGGCCTGCAGTCGGGATATCCAGTTACGCGTAAATCCCCGTTTCACGTAATGGCGTACGAGGCCGACCGTTCCCTCCATCGTCTTCAGTGCGACATTGCCGGTAAAACCGTCGGTCACGACGACGTCCGCTTTTCCCGAGAACAACTCGCTGCCCTCGATGAAACCAATGTAGTTCAGGGAACTCTCGTTTAATAATGACGCGGCGTCCTTGACCGTGTCGTGGCCCTTGGTGTCCTCGGCGCCGATATTGAGCAAGGCAATTCTCGGTTCCGCGATTCCCATGATGTCGGCCGTCACGATCGAACCCATGACGGCGAACTGAAACAGTTGCTCAGCCGTACCCAGGGTATTGGCTCCAAGGTCGAGCATATGCAGCGAGCCGCCGATCGCCGGCAGCTCTGCGAGAATCGCCGGACGTTCGATTCCGGGCAGCATCTTGAGGACGAATTTCGCGGTAGCCATCAACGCCCCGGTATTGCCGGCGCTGACGCAGGCCTGCGCCTCACCTGACTTGACCAGGTCGATGGCGACACGCATCGAGGAGTCCTTCTTGTGACGGACGGCATCGCGAGGCGAATCGCACATGGTAACGACCTCGGTCGCGTGCACGATCCGGAGACGCTCGTCATTGCCGATAATGCGCGTGACCAGGCCAGTCAACTCCTTCTCGTCGCCGACAAGAATGAGTTCGAGCCCGCTGTACTTGTCCAGCGACGCGGCAGCCGCGCGCACTACGACCTCGGCTCCGAGGTCGCCGCTCATGGCATCAATTGAAATGATCGACTGTTTTCCCACTGTCGCGGGACCCCGCGCTCAATGCGAGGCCGGAATGGGAAGCGCGCTATTCTTCGTCGTCGATTTCGGGCCGCACCACGACCTGCTTGCCGCGATAAAAACCATCGGGCGAAACACGGTGCCGCAGGTGCGTCTCTCCGGACGTCGGGTCAACCGACAATGCCGGATTCTTCAGCTTGTCTTGCGAACGCCGCATACCGCGACGCGAAGGTGTCTTGCGACTCTTCTGAACAGCCATTGCAATCTCCTGTGCACGGCAGCGCAACCGCGCCGCCACTGTATTCATTCGGGCCGGTCAATCGTCCGGCTCGTCACTCGTCCTGGTCCAGCTGCGTTCTCAGTGCCGCAAACGGTCTCGTCGTCTGCTCCACCTGCTCCTCAGCCGGCTCGTACCCCCCGCAGGCCTCCGCGGTCTCGTGCATTGCGGACAGCGGCATCGCCATGATCAGCACTTCTTCGACGATGTCTGCGGGGCAGATAACTTCCTCATCCAGTTCCCACGGCTCGAAGTCCCCTCCTGCCGATACACCCTGCCCCTCCGTTGTCGGCAACAGCCGCAGCTCGGCCGACAAGGAATACCGGAACGGCTCGAGGCACCGCTGGCACACGGCGTCCACGGTCGCCGCCACCTCGCCTTCGAGACTCGCCACCTGCATCTGCGCGTCGGCAAAACCGAAAACCAGTCGCCCGGTTACCAGCGAATCGCGCCAGTCATCCGGGATCTTATCAGGATCCAGCGTTGCGAGGTCTGCTTCGACAATTCCGGCGAGCTGCTTGAAACTGCCTATTTTTTCAGCAATTTCAATTACTTGACCTCTCGCCGCCAGTTCGGCTACGGGGCGGCGAACTCGCAGCGGATTGCCCATGGCGCGCGCATGATAAGGACACGGGCGGCGCCTGTCAAAGAACCGGCGTGAAAAATATCGGTGTTCCGCCTCAAACTGGGTAAACTGCGGGTTTTCGAGCCCAAGCGCCTGATTTTTTTATGCAAAACCCTTCCGCACCCGAAATTCTGCTCGCCTCGTCTTCGCCTTACCGGCGTGGGCTTCTGGACCGTTTTCTGGTCGAATTCGAGGCCGTGTCACCGGACGTCGACGAGTCCAACACCGAGGGCCTGGAACCGGCCGATCTGGCCCGCCACCTGGCACGAGCGAAGGCGGAGGCTGTTTCTGCCAGTACCCGCAATGCACTAGTAATCGGTGCGGATCAACTCGCGGTGCTCGACGGCCACGTCCTGGGGAAGCCCGGCAGCCACCAGAAAGCCGTCGAGCAGCTGCTGGCCGCATCCGGCAAATCCGTGAAATTCCTAACCGCCGTTTGCATTCTGGATCCGGTGACGCGCAAACGCTACGAGCACACGGACGAGACGGTCGTGCACTTCCGCGAGTTCGACCGTCGGCTCGCAGAGGCTTACCTGAGGCTCGACGAGCCCTACGATTGCGCCGGCAGTTTCAAGCTGGAGGGCGCCGGGTTCCTGTTGTTCGAATCCGTGAAGACCGACGACCCGACGGCGCTCATCGGCCTGCCGATGATCTGGATTTCCGACCGGCTGCTGGAGCTGGGTTACCTGCTCCCCTGATTCCCGCTGATACTGCGCTTGCGCTTCGAGCAACGCTCCTGAAGCTTCGTCAGGAACCCGTTCAGGTCATCCGGCAATGGCGCCGTGAAATGCAGCTCGTTGCCGTGCTCATCGGGAAACGAGATTGACTGCGCATGCAGAAACAGCCGCGGCAGACCCAGGGCGTTCAGGCGGCTGTTGACATCCGCATCTCCGTACCTGTCGTCCCCGGCAAGGGGAAAACCGACGCTCTGCAGGTGTACGCGAATCTGGTGCGTCCGGCCCGTGAGGGGTGAACACTGCACCAGGCTGTACTTTCCATACGTCCGTGACAGGCGCACCCGGGTCTGGGCAGCCTTTCCGTCCGCGCTGACGATAACGTGACGTTCGCCACCTCTGCGGTGCGTGACCAGCAGCGGCTTGTCGATGAGCTGTTCGCCGAGCTGCCAGTCGCCGACCACCAGCGCCAGGTAATTTTTCTCGACGACGCCCTGCCGGAATTTCTCGTGCAACGCCCGCAGTGCGCTGCGCTTCTTGGCGAGGACGAGACAACCCGATGTCTCGCGATCCAGCCGGTGCACGAGCGACAAGTCCTTGAGATCCGGTCGCGCGGCCCGCAGCAATTCGATGACCCCGTGGCTGATGCCGCTGCCCCCGTGGACCGCGACGCCTGCGGGTTTGTCGATGACCAGCAGCTTTTTGTCCTCGTACAGTACGTGGTCGAGGGTTGCGGCCGCCCGAGCGGCAGCCGGTGCGGGGCCTTCCTCGCGCAGCCGCACGGGGGGGATTCGGACCTCGTCGCCGGCCTCGAGTCGATAATCGGCCCGCACCCGGCCGCCGTTGACACGCACTTCGCCGCGCCGCAGCAGCCGGTAGACCCGCCCCCTCGGCACGCCCGGAAGTTCCCGGTGCAGGAAGTTGTCCACGCGCTGACCGACCCCGTCGGCATCGATGCGGACCTTTCTGACCCCGGTGGCGCGACCGCCGGCCTGCTTCATCGACTTTTTCTGCATGATCAATAACTTGATGGGTTGCCGGGGTGTGCTATATTTAGCCCCCGGCGAGGGTTCGCAGACCTCTGTCGAACCTCGTCGAAAGCTTACGCGGCCTCCAATCCGGGATCAGCCGCCTGTTGAGAAAGCCATTTTACAGACATTTATGAACGGATCCCGCAGCTTGCGAGATCCGAAACGGTCACTCTTAACCGTGACCAGATTCCACTGGCAGCGAGTACGGATTTCGGCAAGCGCCAGCGCGGCAAGGC
>JBFEXY010000150.1:0-6158 GCA_041562415.1 Woeseiaceae bacterium | reverse complement strand
TCGGGCAATACCGCCTGCTCCAACGCCGGAAGCGTTTGCTGCCCGGATCCGACTGCCGGTTCTTCGGGCACGTCCGCAGGGAGCTGCGCCGGTGCCTCGTCCGAATACGATTCATCGGCTGCATTTTCAGTGAGCGGAGCTTCCTCGACCGGTGCCTCGACAACGGGCACGTCTTCGATGTCGTTCTGCGACGTCTCGGGTGGTGGCGTGGTTACTGCTGCAGGCGGCGTTGTCACTGCGGGCGCAGGCAACGTCGCGAACGGTCGTTCGACGGTCAGCCAGTAAGCCAGCGCCAGGAACATCAAAACGAGGATAGCGCCGATTACCGGTCCCGTTGACAGTTCACGCCTGGGCTTCTTGCGGCTGACGACGACCGGCGGCATTTCCTGGCTGCGGGTCAGACGATAGTAATCCGCGAGCACATCGTCGTGATTCACGCCTACGAGCTGTGAGTATTTTTTTAAATGGCCCTTGGCAAATACCGGCGCACCGAGGACTTCGAATTCGTTGTTCTCCAGCGCCCTGATCTTCGCTTCCTCGACATGCAGTTCCTTCGCGATCTCGAGCACGCTGATCTGCTTCGCACGCCGCGCTTCTGCAAGCCGCTCACCGCCAACGGGGCCTTCTGCCTCGACCTCGGGCGCCTCGGTATCCGTTTTGTCTTTCTCGTCGGTCATGGGTCTCGCGGCGCAAGGGCCCTAGCCGGTCTGCCGAATGCGCTCGGCCTCGGCTGATTCAGGGAAGTCCCGCAGCAACTGCAGCGTGAATTCGCGCCGCGCGTTGTCGTCGCCAAGCTTTTCCTCGATGCGGATGCCGTGAAATAGCACGGGCGCGGTGGGCATGTTGCTGCCCAGGTACCGCTGCAGGAAAGCGCGCGCGCGCAGGTTATCGCCCGTTTCGTAGAACAGCACCGACATCTGCAGGAGTGCCTCGCCGTAATTCGGCCGCCGTTCAAGCGCAGCGCGAAGGTATTCCTCGGCCGCGACATTATCCGGCTTTTGCATCATGCAGACACCGGCATTGGTATACGTCTGCTCGGAATAGTCGTTGGTGGGCGCTTTTATTGCCTTGTCGAAATACTTGCGGGCGTCATCGAATCGATCCTGGCGGCACAGGAATACCGCATAGTTTTCCTGGATCTTGAAGTCACGAGGGGCCACTCGCACCGCATTGTCGTAGGCGTCTTCGGCAAGCCTTACGTTGCCGAGCGCTTCGTAGGTGAGGCCCAGAGTTGACCAGGCCAGCCCATTCTTCGGGTTCTGCTCCAGCGCCAGCTCGAGGCGGTCGCGCGCGAGGTCGTAGTCACCTTTCCGGTAGTAGCGTGCCCCGAGCTGGTAATTCAGCTCCGCCGCATCGCCCTGATTCGCACTCCTCTCTGGCGGTCCCGTCGTCGTCGAAATGCACCCGCCGATTAACAACACGGCAGCCATCGCCCCCAAAAGACCCTCGCTCTTTTTCACGCCGTCGCCACCCCGATGTTTTTTTCGCCCAGGCGTCTGCGAACCCGGTCGCTGACCTTGCCAGCAAGCTGCCCGCAAGCCGCATCGATATCGTCCCCGCGTGTCCGCCGCGTCGTCGCCACGATGCCGTGATCGCGCAGCCTGTTCTGGAAATAACGGATCGTCTCGACACCGGATCGTTCGAAGCTGGTTCCCGGGAAAGGATTGAAAGGAATGAGATTCACCTTTGCCGGCTTGCCGATCAACAATTTCGCAAGCTCGTCGGCTTGCGCCAACGAATCGTTGACGTTACGCAACAACACATACTCGAACGTAATGAACCGGTTCGCATGTTTTGCCGCATATCGCCAGCACGAATCGAGCAGTTCGTCGATCGGGTGCAGCTTGTTGATCGGCACGATGCGATTGCGCAGCTCATCATTCGGCGCATGCAGCGACACGGCGAGCGATACGTTGCATTCGTCTCCGAGCTTCTCGATGTGCGGCACGATGCCCGAGGTACTGACGGTAACGCGACGCCGCGATAGTCCGTATGCGTAATCGGAAATGAGCAGCTCGAGCACGGGCACAATGTTGCGATAGTTCGCCAGCGGCTCGCCCATACCCATGAAGACCACGTTCGTCACCGCGGTCTCGCCATTCGGGCGGCGCGGAAGCACGGTATTGGCATGCCAGACCTGGCCGATGATCTCGGCCGCGGTCAGGTTGCGATTGAAGCCCTGCGCCCCCGTCGCACAGAACGCGCAATCGAGCGCGCAACCTACCTGCGACGAAATGCACAAGGTGCCACGCGCCGGCTCGGGAATGTACACAGTCTCGACGCGCTGCCCGGAACCGCTGGCAAACAGCCATTTGACCGTGCCATCCGAGGATTCGTGCTGACTGTCCACTCGCGGCAACGTGATTGCCGCCCGCTCGGCAAGCTTGACGCGAAGTGACTTGGAAAAGTCGGTCATCGCATCGAAGTCGGTGACGCCGCGTTGATACATCCACTGCAATAGCTGCCGCGCACGATAGGGCTTCTCGCCAAAATCGGCGAACAGCGCCTCGAGTTCGTCTAGCGACATGCCGAGCAGGTTCAGTTTTTCAGCGTTACCGGTCATCGACAATATATTCAGCGCGTGCGCGGACAGATGCCTTCTTCACCGAAGAAAAATGCGATCTCCGCGGCCGCCGTATCGGGGCCATCCGACCCGTGGACGACGTTTTCCTCGATACTCGCGGCAAAGTCGGCACGAATCGTTCCCGGATCCGCGTCCGCGGGATTGGTCGCACCCATGATCTCGCGGTTCTTCGCGATCGCATCCTCGCCCTGCAAAACCTGCACCATGACCGGCCCCGACGTCATGTACGAAACCAGGTCGTTGAAGAACGGCCGTTCACGGTGGACAGCATAAAAGCCCTGCGCCTCTTTGTCGGCGAGGTGTTTCATCTTTGCGGCGACGATCTCGAGACCCGCTTTCTCGAAGCGGCTGTAGATTTCGCCGATCAGGTTCTTCTGAACGCCATCCGGTTTGATAATAGAGAGCGTCTGCTCGACGGCCATGCGATGTTCCTTTTCGTTTAGGTGGAGATGCCCGCGCCTGTCAGAACTCGACCGGGCGAACGTAAACCCTCGATTTTACTTGGCATATAGGAGCCGGGCAACGGCGGCGAGTCAGACGTTGAAGCTTTCTCCGCAGCCGCATTCGCCGGTAACGTTGGGGTTTCTGAAGCTGAACGCCTCGTTGAGGCCGCTCTTGACGAAATCGACCTCGGTGCCGTCAATGAGCGGCAACGCATCCGCATTCACGATGACCTTGACGCCTTTGTCCTCGAACACGACGTCGGCATCCGTGATGTCTTCCGCGTAATTGATGACGTAGGAATAGCCGGAGCAACCGGTCTTGGTCACGCCCAGGCGTAATCCGATGCCCTCGCCCCTGGCCTGCAGGTAGCTACGTACCCGGGTTGCTGCCGATTCTGTCAACGATATTGCCATGTCTAGTCCGTGTCCTTGCCCATATCCGGGCTTACGCGAACGCTATGCCCAAGCGACCGCACTGCATCTTCGAGCACTAGTATACGGCCCAATTTCTCCCGCGGTACAGAAAGAGTTTGCATAAAGTCCGCCGCGCTGAATGCCTCCAGCGCCTGCGCGGGCCGGCCCTCGAACTCGCGGCAAAACGCTTCAGCGGCCGCCAGCAGATGTGGGCACCCCCATGCGCGAAAACGCAGGCTCACGATGGTATCGCCCTCACACTGCGCCGCAAGGGCAATCCGCACGTCCTGGTCGTCGATTTGCGCCCACGCGGCCGGCTTTTCAAGGTCGCCGGCGTGATCGGGGCGCGCAAACAGCTCCCGTACGCGCTGGCTGTAGGGGTCGCTCGTCATAACGCGTGCCGCGGGGCGATAGCGCGCAGCCGCGCGACGGCTTCCCGGTACCGCGCGATGGCGAAATCGACCTGCTCGGATGTCGTCGGGCGCCCGAAGCTGAAGCGCACGGCGCTCTGGGCCAGCAAGTCGCTGCGGCCGAGCGCGCGCAGCACGGGCGAAGGCTCCTCGCTTTTCGAATTGCAGGCCGAGCCGGTGGCCACACATAAGGGCTCCAGCGCCAGCAACAAGCTCTCGCCTTCGATGTCGTCGACACTGACGTTGAGAATACCGGGGAACGAGCGGCTCTCGCTGCCGTTACGGACAATTCCATCGAGATCCCGTATCCCGTTCCACAGACGCTCGTTCAGCGACCGCAGGTGCTCGTGGTTTTCCTGCATTTCGGACATCGCGATGCGCGCCGCCTCTCCAAATCCTGCGATCAGCGGCACGGCCAGGGTGCCTGGACGCCTGCCGCCCTGCTGGCCACCGCCGTAGATGAGCGGTTCGACGTGGCACCCGGGGCGACGGGCAATGTACAGCGCGCCAATCCCTTTCGGGCCATAGAACTTGTGTGCAGTCGTCGACAGAAGGTCAACCGGCAGTGACGCCAGCGCTAACGGCAGCTTACCCACGGACTGCGCGGCATCCACGTGAAAAAGCACGTCCCGCTCGCGGCAGATGGCGCCAAGTGCCTCGATATCCTGGATCACGCCCGTTTCGTTGTTGACGTGCATGATCGAAACTAGCTGCGTATCGGGCCGGATTGCGCCTTCGAGGTCGGCCGGGTCGAGAAGACCCGCGTCATCGGGGCGCAGCCAGCTGACTTCGAAGTCCCGCTTCTCGAGCAGGCGAAATACATCGGCAACCGCCTTGTGCTCGGTAGGCATCGTTATCAGGTGCCGGCCGCGGTCCGCGCGGTACCGCGCAGCACCTACGATGGCGAGGTTGTCCGACTCCGTCGCGCCCGACGTCCAGACAAGCTCTTCTTCGCCGCAGCCCAGCAGCTCGGCCAGCTGGCCGGCCGCGTACTCGATGTGCGCACTACTGCGGCGGCCCGCGATGTGCCCCGACGATGGATTTGCGAAATCGCCGTCCGCGCCGAAAAGCGGCATCATGACGTCGACAACTCGCGGGTCGGCGGGTGTACTGGCCGCGTAGTCCAGGTAGACGATGTCCGCGTCGTCGCTCACGCGTCTTTTCCCCTCTCCCGCTGCACGGCAGCAAGCATGCCACGCAGGATATTGACTTCATTCTGGTCCGGCCGGGCGCGAATGAACAGGCGCCGAAGGCGGCGCATGAGATGCCGCGGATTGTCCGGGTCGAGAAACTGCACGTCGGTCAGAACTTGTTCCAGGTGCTCGTAGAGGTTCTCCATTTCCCGGCTCGTCGCGAGCGGCGCATCCGCCTCGTACTCGGGCGCCTTCTCGGCCCGCGCTGCGCGCAGCTCGTAGGTCACGACCTGCACAGCCATCGCAAGATTGAGCGAGCTGAAATCCGGGTTCGTCGGGATCGTAAGAAGCGTGTCGCAATGATCCAGATCCGAATTCGACAGGCCGGACTTCTCCGGCCCGAACACGGCAGCGACGGGTCCCTTCGCGCTCTCCTCCAGCAGCCTGGCGGCGCAGTCGCGCGCATCGAGGCAGGGCCAGTTGATGGCGCGGGATCGCGCGCTCGCGCCGGCCACATACACGCAATCTGCGATCGCTTCCGCAAGGGTGTCGACGACCGTCGCCTCCTCGAGCAGGTCTTCCGCACCGGACGCCCTCGCGGTCGCCTCCTTGTCCGGGAAGTACAGCGGATTGACGAGCGCGAGGTCCGTCACACCCATGTTCTTCATGGCGCGAGCGACGGCACCGATGTTGCCCGGATGCGTGGTTCCGACGAGTACGATTCGTATCGACATGACAATATTCTGGCGAGTGGCCGGCAAAGTCCGGTATTCTACCGCCCCGATCGGACCCCGGGCAGTTGCAATTCCGGGGTCCGTCCAGCGCAGCTCTTTGACATCGACGGAATCGTTACATGCACGCACTACTGAATGTGGCCGTGATGGCCGCGCGGCGCGCCGGCAACTCCCTGATGAGAAACCTCGTCAAGCTCGACAGCCTGAATGTCGAGATAAAGGGCCGTAACGATTACGTCAGCGAGGCGGATCGTGCCGCCGAACGGGAAGTCATCGAGACCATACACAAACATTATCCTGATCACGCCATCCTCGCCGAGGAATCCGGCGCGAGCGGCGACTCGGACACCGTCTGGATCATCGACCCTCTCGACGGCACCACGAACTTCCTGCACCGCTTCCCGGTATTCGCGGTATCCATCGGCGTGCAGGTCAGTGGC
>JBFEXY010000149.1:0-6191 GCA_041562415.1 Woeseiaceae bacterium | reverse complement strand
GCGACGACGAACGGATCGACATCCATGACGGTCAGATCGGCCCACCGGCCTGGCTCGATGACGCCGGTTTCAGCTTCCCGGAAACTCGCGTAGGCGGACCATGTTGTGTATGCGCGCACCGCTTCTTCAACGGTTACCCTCTGCGCTGGGTACCAGCCGCCCTCGGGTTGCCCGTCCTTGTCCTGCCGCGTAATCGCCGAGTGCAGGCCGTAAAAAATGTTGTGGTCAGACCCTGGGTTGTCGGAATTGAAGGTGAGCGGAGCGCCGGATTCGCGCAGTGAACGCCAGGCGTAGGCGCCGATGATCCGCTCCGATCCAAGGCGTTGTTCAGCCCAGGCCTTGTCTTCCATCGCATGCGGCGGCTCCATTGATGCGATGATGCCCAGCCGGCCCAGGCGCGGAATATCCTCGGGACTGATGACCTGCGCATGTTCGATACGATGCCTGTTGGCTGCGGTCGACGGCTCGTCCCTGAATACGGATTCAAGGATGTTCAGTGCTTCTCGGTTGCCGGCATCGCCGATGGCATGTATCGCGATCTGAAAGCCGGCTTTCATTGCTTCGGCGTTGAGTACTTCGTTAAAGCCGTAATCATCGCCACTCACACCGCGGTGGCCCGGCTTGTCCTCATAGTCGTAAAGCAGGCGGGCGCCACGAGAACCCAACGCACCATCGTAGTAGGCTTTTACCGTGCGCGTCACCAGCATGCTGTCGTTATCGGAATCCGGACCTTTTTCGATCCATTTTCGGACCAGCTCCTCGTCACGCAACGACAGCATCGCGTAGACGCGGATTGGCAACCGGCCGTCCGCTTCGAGTTCTTCCAGGACACTCATCTGCCGTGAATCGAGTCCCGCATCATGTACCGCCGTGTAGCCGTCGGCCGCCATTTGATTGAGGCCGAGCAAGACTTGTTTCGCGAGCGTTTCACGTGATGGTTCGGGCACAGCGGAACTCAGCATCCGTACTGCCTGGTTCAGGAACAGGCCGCTCGGTTCGCCATCGTCGCCGAGGCGCATCTCTCCGCCGACCGGTACTGCAGATTCCGAGGTAATACCGGCCTCATCGAGCGCCATCTGGTTACCCCAGCCGGCAAACCCGTGCAGGCTGTCCATGAACACCGGGTGGTCGGGAACCCTGGCCGTCAGTAGTGCCTTGTCCGGGTAGCGGTTCGCCCAGGCGCCTTCGTCCCAGCCGCGGCCGACGATCCATTCTCCTTTCGGCACGGACTTCGCACGTTCGACGACCAGGTCGACGGCTTCCTGCTCGGTCTCGACGCCGACGAGGTTTACCTGGTCCAGCAATGCTCCGAGGCCGAAGACATGCGTGTGCGAGTCGACCAGGCCCGGAATCACCGTGGCGCCCGCGAGGTCGACAACGCGGGTCGAATCTCCCTCGAACCGCATCGCATCGACACTGCTGCCGGCGAACAGAATCTGGCCATCCCGGATCGCGATGGCCTGGGCGTCCGGGTGCCAGCCACCTGCATCGCGCGGCGCACCCGGCGCGACGGTGCCATCGTGGCGCGGCTCGTCCCAGTCGAGCGTGTATACGCGAGCGTTGATCAATATCAGGCTGGCGCCCGAGGGTTTCGCGGGCTTGCCAGAATCACCCGGTTCTTCGGCACAACCGGCCAGGAACGTCAGCAGTACGAGGGCCTTGAGTAGTTTCATCACTCTCATGAAAACAGGGTTTGATCCAATTATCTAGTTCTCACGGTGACCGGGTGCGCTCATACACGAGCTGCTGTTCGAAGACTTCGTCGCCCTTCCGGAACAGGACATAGGCGTCGATACGGTCGTCGCTGCGGTGGTAAAAACTGATGATTCCAAAATGCAGCGCATCGTCGTCCTTTCTAACAAGCCGCAACGTGACGTCCTCTGTCTTGTCCTCCCACGCCGTGAAGTCCGGGCTGAAGTGCCGGATCTTCAGGCTCAACGTGCCATCCTCGATCGTCATCACCATCAACTCGTACATGGAGACGCCGTCATCGCCGAACAGCTTGAACATGCCGACCATAGAGCCGGCGGAGGGCGGATTCCAGACTTCCTCGAATCGCTTGCCGAAAGCCGTGCCCGTCCAGGAACCGATCAGCCAGTTCGCGTCATCGAGCGTTGCCTCGGGATGCTGCTCGCCGTCGGCAAGCCGGTACAGATGTTCGGTCTGCAGCTCGGCAGCCGACAGTATTGCCGGAAAGAGCAACAGAATGACGGTCGAGCGGACGATGCCTGTACCTGTATCCATTACCGGAAGAGTCTAGCAGCAGACGCAGGCCGCGGCCTCACCCCACGGCCAGGCAGAAAAACGCACCCGGCAACGCGGCCCGCCGATGCCGGCCGGCGCCGCGAGAGATCGGCATTATCCGAGCTTTATTCTCGAGTACCGGTCAACCGGGTGGCGGCGGACACCCAATATTCGCTAGGATCGTTCATCTTCTGCAGAGCAATCAATCCAACCCGGGAATAGCGAAGCATGAATAACAAGAATGAAAATGCTGCAACGGCAGGCCGCCGAACATCGGCCGAGTTCGACTGGACGGGGTTTCTTGTTCGCCTTGTTGCCACTCTCGTGCTGGTTCTTGCAACCTATAACCCGAGCGGCTGGTCGTTTGCACACTGGGTACAGAACGGTTTCTCGAATAGCGGGCTCGGTCCGGAGCACTTCGTTGTCGGCATCATCGTCCTGATCGGATGGGTTATCTTGCTTACGGCCACGCAACGCTCCATGGGCACCTTCGGGCTGATTCTCGAAGCGCTGCTGTTTGGCGGGCTCGTCTGGCTGATGGTCGACTTCGGCATTTTGAGTATCGACTCGGTGACCGAGTTCACCTGGGTAGCCCTGATCATCCTCTCCGTCATGCTTGCGATCGGCCTGAGCTGGTCGCACGTCTGGCGCAGGCTGACCGGTCAGTTCGAAGTCGACGACGATTGACCGGATAGCCGCGGTCTCAATTTATGGGGTGTCGCCACCATCGGCCGACGCGGCGTCACGTTCTGCGCGAACCTGCTCCTGAAAGGTGAGGATGTCCTCTCGCCGCACCCGCTCGGCTGCCAGCAGATTATCTGGTGCCTCATCAAACTGGCGCAAGGCGATATCCGAGAAATGCAGCGCCTCGTCATAGTGCTCCTGCGTCGCCAGGTGGGCGGCCATTAACATGGCGTGCGAGGCGCCGGGGCGAGACATCAATGACCGATCAAAGTGCTCGATGGCCTGCTGCAAGTCACCACCGCTCAATACTGACAGGCCAATGAAGTATTGCAGTTGCGAGTAACGCAGCGAGCCCGGGTCGGAATTGTCAGGCGAGCGCGACATGGCGAGAAACATGTTCGCGGCATCGTCAATAGTGACCGCGGGACAGCGTTGCGCCAGGATGCCCTCCAGCATCGTCGTGAGCATGTTGACCGCTCTAGGATCGAAGGTTCGCGCTGCCATCCGCTCGGAAAATTCGGCGAATTGTTCAGGGGTCAATATGCCCATATTGCACAGTAGCGTGGTACGGGTGACATCCACTGCCGTGTCTTGCGGCATTCGCTTCAGGGCCGCCTCGATCACTACGATGGCATCATCATGGCGGCCCGCGTTATACAGGTTGAGCGCATGCTGTGATTGCGCACGGGCAGACCCCGGTGCCTTTTGTGCAGAAGCAGCCACGATGCTCGGATAGCTCTGCCAAACGGTCGCGGAATAACGCGTGAATCCGGCCAGCAGGGCGCAGACCAGGGTGCACACAACAACAAATTGCCGCGCCGATAGCTGCCGCTGCCCCAACGCCACTAAAGGCAATGCAAGGAATGCAGCCGCCAGGTAGTTGCGATGCTCGAAGTACAGCTCGAGATTCAGCACTGTCGACTCGAGCACGTGGCTCGCGTAGTAAAACAGCACTGCCAGCGCGAACAGTGGCGCGCGCCGGCGCCATACAACGGCCAATGCTGCAAGCGTCACGTGAAACAGCAATGACAATAATGTCGTGACAGGCGTAATCAATCCCGTGGACTTCTGCACGTGGTCCTGAAACACGCCGGCCGTGTAGAGTTCGGGCAGAAACCAGTGTCGCAGGTAATCGACGAGTATGCGCAGCTCGGTTAGTACGCGCTCCCAGCGACTATAGTCACGTGGCTCGACCACATCGAAGAAGCGACTTTCTGCCGACTGGTAGCCCAGATAAAAGAGTAAGGCAAAACTTGGTACGCCGATGAAGAGATATTTCCAGTAACGATTTACAGGTACCTCGCGCGTTCGAAATATCGTGAACTCTATGACGCCGGCGAGCATCGGCAGCAGGATGCCGTTCTCCTTAGACAGCATCGACAACAGGGTAAACACGGGTAAAGCTATGCTCATCGTCCAGTAAGCACGCACCGGTTCGTCGTCGACCCGACGTCTCGCACGAACATATATGAGAAGTCCCGCGAAAATGAAAAGCACCGAAAGTTGTGCCATGCGCTGCACGACGTACAGGGTCGTCGAAACCAGGAACGGATGCAGTAGCCAGATCGCGGCCGCGAACAGGGCGATCCACGCCGCATCGCGAGACGGGTAGCGCAGCACCTTAAGGATCTGTTGCATGAGCGCGCCCAGCAGCAGACCGTTGACCAGGTGAATGATGAGATTCGTGCGCTTGAACGGCCAGCTGTCGGCTGGCCAATTGTTGGCGTCCAAAAGAAACGTCAGCAACGCCAATGGCCTTCCGGTCGGACCAGCATGACCACCGAAAACGAAGGAGCGAAACGAGTGCGAGTCCGTCACACCCCCCATTTCACCGAGCGCGCTGATATTGCCGAAATCGTCGAAGAGAAACGGTCCGCTGAGCCCGGGCCAGTAAGCCAGTACGGCGACGCCGACAGCGATAATCCAGCCTGAAACAAGACCGGGTCGGGACGCAAGCGATCGGATGCGCTCTTTAAAAAAATCTATCTTTGGGGATACCGCGTTTCCGGATGTCGGGCATTCTATCAGCGCAGCAATATTGCCACCTTGCCGCGTGAGTATCCTATGACGAGCCGATTATGTCGGATCATACCGCATTGAATTGAAGTCACTGTCCCGGGATTGGTGAGCGGTAGACACGCTCGAACACCTGGTCCATGCGCAGCCGCAACAGCTCGAGAAAACAGTCGATATCCGAGATCCGGCGAAAGGTCAGGTAGCCGGTCTCGAGAAACTCCTGCAAGGCGCCGAAACCGGCGGCATGCGCCGGCTTTCTCATCGTTCGCAACAGCCCGCCGATCAGGGGGACGCTGACCAGTTTCTTCAGCGTCTCGCCAAGCTTTACCGCAAGACACACGAGGTCCATGCACTCGTCGTACGAGCTGACTTTGCGGCAGGCGATAAAGTAGTCTTTTTCGGTGATATCCGTCGGCAAATTGCCGTCGATCGATAGTTCGCGGCAGATGCCGAGGTTGATTTCGAGGGCTCGTGCGTTGAGTTCAACCGCGGCTGCGGCAGTCTCGAGTGCATGTGTCGGCAGGCTCCTGACGATGACCGGGGTGGCGCGTTCGATCTCGCGGTCGCGCTTGCTGATCCCGACGCCCGCGAGATCACTGACGATGAAGTCGACCGCCTCGGCATAGCCCTCGGGCTCGAGCAGGTCGCCGAAGAACGGCAGCATGTAGTCGAGCTGCCATCGGGTAAAGCGATCGTAGGACTCGTACAGGTCCGGGTCGAGGAGATACTCGGCATGCAGCTCGTTGCTGCGTGCGATGGCACGGCGGAATCTGACCGCTGCGCTTTTTCTGTCGGAGCGTGCCATAAGAGAGAGATTCTCGAAGCCCGCGGGGTTCGAGCACCATTCGTAGTTACGCGTACGGCGAACGGGAACGCGCGCGGAGGCGCGTTGCTAAAGATCAGTCAGCCTTTAGCGTTCGCGATCCTCCTGGGCGCGCTCTTTGCCAATATCCCGTCCCCATTTTCGATTGGCGGACCGAGACCGCTGCGATATACCTATCTGGTCGGATCAAATCTGCTCGCTCGCCATGGACGTCATGTCGACGCCTTCCCCGGACGCCAACTGGTCGAGAATTGGCAAGGCCCGAATGCGTTGTCCCGTCGCCGCGAAAATTGCGTTGGTAAGAGCCGGCGCCGCCGATGGTATTACGATTTCGCCGACGCCAGTCGGCACGTCGTCGTAATTCAGAATGTGCGTTTCGAAGAGGCTCGGCACCATCGCAATCCGGGCAAGCGGGTAGTCGTCG
>JBFEXY010000148.1:0-6219 GCA_041562415.1 Woeseiaceae bacterium | reverse complement strand
GTCCGGCAGCTGGTCCTCGATCGCATTGTTGAAGTCGCTCACGGACTCCTGGTCGCCGGCAATCAGGAGCGCGTAGCGGACGCGGCTGCCAACCCCGATAAGCGCCGTTGCCTCCAGGTCCGCGACATTCATCAGCAACGTGGGCGCGAGCGACGCGAAACCGATGGACTGGTCGGGGCGGTAGGTAACCACAGCGGCTATGCGCAGCTCGGCTTCTCCGACCGAGAGCGTGTCGCCAACGTCGGCACCGACCCTCGCCAGCAATGCACTGTCAGCCCATACCTCGCCCGGTGCAGGGATCCGGTCGGCTTCCCGTTGTTCGCTGAACAGCGCATCGGAAATTCGTACCACGCCGCGCAGGGGATAGTCGTCGGTAACCGCCAGGAGCGTCGTCAATGCACTCTCGTCTCCCGCGAACACGACCGTGGGAAACGACACCATGTCCGCGGTACGGAGCTCGTACTCGGCGGCCAGATCCCGCCATGCATCGGGGATGGGATCCTGGGATCGGAGGCGGAGATCGGCGGCAAGAACCTCGTTCGCCTGCCGCTCCACGGCCTTGCCGATTCGGTCCGTGAGAAATCCGACCGCGGTCAGCGCGGCCACGGCGAGGATCACGGCCGACAGGAGCACCACCACCTCGCCGGAGCGCAGCTCGCGGCCGAAGCTTCGCGCGGCAAACGTCAGTGCCTTCATGCCGCCGCCAGCGTGTCGCCGACCAGTTTCCCGGCATCGAGGCTGAGCACGCGATCGCAGCGCCCGGCGAGCGAACTGTCGTGCGTGACCAGCACGAGCGTCGTCGAGGACTTCCGGTTGAGCTCGAACATGAGCTCCATGATGGTCTCGCCCGTGCGGGTATCGAGGTTCCCGGTCGGCTCGTCCGCGAACAGCACGGCCGGCTCGGTCGCGAAGGCGCGCGCAATCGCAACGCGTTGCTTTTCACCGCCCGAGAGCTGTGCGGGATAATGGCTCCACCGCTCCTTGAGACCCACCCGCTCGATAATGGCGCGGGAGGCCTGCCGAGCATCGCCCCTGCCGGCCAGCTCCAGCGGCAGCATCACGTTTTCGAGCGCGTTCAGTGACGGCACGAGATGGAAAGACTGGAAGACGAAACCGACACTTTCGGCACGCGCGAGTGCCCGTCCGTCCTCGTCGAGCTCGCCGAGGTTCACACCGTTCAATACGACATAACCTTCCGTGGGTAGATCCAGCCCTGCGAGCAATGCGAGGAGCGTCGACTTGCCCGCCCCCGACGGCCCGACGACCGCGACGGATTCTCCGGGCGCGATCGAGAAACTAACGTCGGAAAGAATAGTCAGACTGCCCTCGGGGCTGCTAACCTTTTTGCTGATGTTGTGTGCCGCAAGAACGGCGCTATCGTCTGAATCAATCGACATGCGTAGATTTCTGATCCTTATTGCTCTGCTGACGACCACCGGGGGCCATGCCGCCGACGTGCCGACTGTGCTGATTTTCGGCGACAGCCTGAGTGCAGGTTACGGTATTGACGTTGACCAGTCGTGGGCCGCTTTGTTGCAGTCGCGGCTCCGGGAGCAAGGGTACGAACATCGAGTCGTCAACGCCAGTATCAGCGGTGAAACGACCGAAGGCGGCGCGGAAAGGATCGGGCCGGCGATCGACAATTTTTCGCCGGAGCTGATCATTCTCGAGCTGGGAGGCAACGACGGGCTCAGGGGCTTCCCGCCAGCGCGGATGCGTCAGAATCTCGAGAAGATCATCACCACCAGCAAGGCCTCGGGGGCAGGGGTCGTGCTCCTCGGCATCCGGATTCCGAGCAACTACGGGCCGCGTTACACGCAGGCGTTCGAGAACGTGTTCCGCGAAACGGCCGAGACGTTCGAGGTGCCCTGGATCGAGTTCTTCATGGACGGTATCGCGCTCAACGAGGAACTCATGCAGGCCGACGGAATTCACCCGAATGCAAAAGCCCAGCCGAAGCTGCTCGACAATGCATGGCCGATCATAAGGGAGGCGCTGGGGTCGGCAAACTGAGCATCGCTGCGATCGATACGCTATTCTGATTGCCTGACCGACCAGAACGATACCACCGGTCTCACGAGGAACATCCACGCGTGGAAAAAATCTGGCTGAAATCCTATCCGCCCGGCGTCCCCGAGCAGGTGCCGACGCCGCAATTCCGGTCGATCCGGGAAATGATCGAGCACAGTTTCCAGGAGTATCCGGACAACCCGGCATACACCAACATGGGAACGACGATCAGCTACCGGGACCTCGACGAGATGTCGATGCAGTTCGCCTGTTACCTGCAGAAGAAGCTCGAGATGACACGCGGCGAGCGCGTCGCAATCATGCTGCCGAACATACTCCAGTACCCGGTCGCGATGTGCGGCGCGTTCCGTGCAGGGCTGGTCGTCGTCAACGTCAACCCCCTTTACACGGCTCGCGAACTGAAACACCAGCTCTCGGATTCCGGCGCAAAGTGCATCGTGATACTCGAAAACTTTGCACACATCCTCGAGGAAGTCATCGACGACACGGACGTCGAGCACGTCATTACGACCGGCGTAGGCGATCTCCTCAGGTTCCCGAAGAGCCTGCTGGTCAATTTCGTGCTTCGGCATGTCAGGCGCGAGGTACCAGGCTACAAGTTTGATAACAGCGTCACGTTCCGGCACGCGCTGCGTGCAGGCTCGCAGGAGCAGCTCGCCCACGTCGAAATAGGTCTCGCCGATATCGCCTACCTGCAGTACACGGGCGGCACTACCGGCGTGTCGAAGGGTGCGATGCTCAGCCACCGCAACATGGTTTATAACGTCGAGCAGTCCATGCGCTGGCAGGGCGATGCCTACGATGGCGTGGAACCGATGGTGGCCATCACGGCGCTGCCGCTCTACCACATCTTCTCGTTGCAGGGTAACTGCCTGCTGGTCATGGCCCAGGGCGGCCTCAATGTCCTTATCACCAACCCCCGCGACATGCCCGGCTTCGTCAAGGAAATATCGAAATTCCGGTTCAACCTGCTTACCGGCGTGAACACGATGTTCGCAGGGCTTCTGCATACGCCGGGATTCAGCGATATCGACTTCAGTTCGCTACGCGTCGTCGTTGGCGGCGGGATGGCAGTTCAGCCTGCGGTTGCACGTGAGTGGCACCGGGTCACCGGCAAGCCGATCTTGCAGGGTTACGGCCTCACAGAGACGTCACCCGCGGCCGTGTGCAACACGATCGACAGCGAGTTCACGGGCTCCATCGGCCTGCCGATTCCGTCGACGGAAGCGATGATCGCGGGAGACGACGGCAACGAGCTTCCGGTGGGTGAAGTCGGAGAGATCTGCCTCAAGGGCCCACAGGTCATGGAAGGTTACTGGCAGCGACCCGCCGAGACCGCGGAGGTCATGCTTCCCGGCGGCTGGCTGCGTACCGGCGACATCGGTCGCATTGACGAGGACGGTTTCATCTATATAGAAGACCGCAAGAAAGACATGATCCTCGTTTCGGGCTTCAACGTATATCCGAACGAAATCGAGAACGTTGTCGTCGAGATGGACGGCATACTCGAGGCTGCAGCGATCGGCGTTGCCGACGAGAAGTCCGGCGAAGTCGTGAAGGTGTTTGCGGTTCGAACGAGCGACGGCCTCACCGAACAGGATGTGATCGACTATTGCAGGGAGAACCTGACCGGCTACAAGCGACCCAAGATCGTCGAATTTCGCGACGAGCTGCCGAAGACCAATGTTGGCAAGATCCTGCGCCGCGCGCTGCGCGATGAATAGGAAAGCGCTGCTCGTTGTCGTCCCGTTACTTCTTGCCGCGGTTCCGGCTGCCCTCGATCCTGTGCGCGTGGCACCGCATATCTATGACGTGGCGTTCGAGAACGAACGCGTGCGCGTGCTGAAGAAGATCATTCGTAACGGCGAGACGCCACCCCTGCATTCACACCCCGACCGTGTCGTCGTGTATTTGAATCCCTGCGCCTGGATGGAGGACGACGGGCAGGGCGGGCAGCGCATGCAGTCATTCAAGTTTGGCGAACCCACCTGGGCGGTCGCCGAGACTCTTGGCGGCGAAACCGCAAACGTCGTGCAGGAGTGCCACGTGATCATTGTCGAGCTGCTGGAGTAGCGACGGCAGGTTAATCGACGTCGCGCAGCGATCGGACGCGGATGACTTCCTCCTGTTCGTTCAGGTCGAGATGTTCCTCCATCGCTGCGAGGTCCTGGCTAATCTCCGGCAGCACGACGTTCTCGAGCGCCCGAACGCGCCGCTCCGTGCGCCGGTATTCACGCATCAGTCGTTCGAGATTCGCCGTTATCGCCGCAAGCGGCGCGGCGGCCTCGAGCAAACTTCGAAATGCAGCCGCGAGGCGGCGCACTTCCCGGGACGGCCTGATCGGGTTGTGCGACAGCTCGTTGTCCCCCGCGTCCATGCTCGCTTCCAGCAAGACCTGGCCGACGAAGGGACGCCCGGAAATCTCTAGACCCGCACTGTTCAGCGTATAACGGGGGTGTACCTGCAAACCCTCCAGGCCCTGGTCGGCCGCGGCAACGGGCAACAGCTTAGCCGCCTGTTCCCAGCGTTCCATGAAAGTCGCGCGTGCTTCGCGCCATGCCTTGCGCTGCCGCAGCAGCTCGGCCGCCAGCAGGATTCGTTTCTCGTCGAGGAATTCGTAGCCGTCATTGACGAGTCGCTTCTCATCCTGCAGGTCGAGGAAAGCGCTTCGCGAGGCGGTCTGTGTACGCGTCAGTTCAGGCATCAGGTTTGTGCCGCTTGATGTAATGCGTGATCTGCTCGTTGCTCAGGCGCGTCAGCTCACTCTCCGCGAGCAGGCCGAGGATCTCCCAACCGATGGCCATGCTTTCCTCCAGCGTGCGCGCCGACGGCTGGTTGATCAGCTTTTCTTCGAACGCATCGCCGAACGCAAGGTAGTCGCGGTCGTTGTCGGACAGGCCTTCCTGTCCCATCACGCTCGCCAGCACCCGAACCCGGCGCGCGTTTGCATAGGCTGCGAACAGCTGACTCGCAAGGGCCGGATGATCCGCGTGCGTGAAGCCTTCGCCCGTACCGTAATCCATGAGCCGCGACAGGCTCGGCAGCACGTTGATAGGCGGATAGACGGCACGGCGGTCCAGTTCCCGGTCGAGCACGATCTGCCCTTCCGTGATGTAGCCCGTGAGATCGGGGATCGGGTGCCCGATGTCGTCCCCCGGCAGCGTGAGTATGGGCAGCTGCGTCAGCGTGCCGTCGTAGCCGTGCAGGCAACCCGCCCGCTCGAACAGGCTCGCCAGGTCGGAATACATGTAGCCCGGAAACCCCTTGCGGCCCGGGATCTCTCCATGGCTTGCCGAGACCTCGCGCAGCGCCTCGCAGTAATTGGTCATGTCGGTCATGATCACCAGCACGTGGCGGTTCTCCACGAATGCGAGGTACTCGGCGGCCGTGAGCGCAAATCGCGGTGCAAGCAGACGCTGCGCGCTCGATTCGTCTGCGCGGTTCAGGAACATCACCGTATGGCCGAGCGCACCGCTCGACTCCATCGCAGAACGGAAACTCTCGGCCACGTCGTGCGAGACCCCGATGCCGACGAAAACCACGGCAAACTCGCCGCTGTCGCTGTCGCGCAGGCGGGCGCGCTGCGCGATGGAGGTGGCCAACAGGTCATGGGGCAAACCGCCGCCCGAAAACAGCGGCAGCTTCTGCCCGCGAACCAGGCTGTTCATCAGATCGATTGCCGTGACTCCCGTTTCGATGAAGTCTCTCGGCAGGGCCCGGCGGGCCGGGTTTATGGTCATGCCGTCTATGCGCATGCGCTGCATGGCCGGTATCGGTGTGTCGCCGTCGAGTGGCCTGCCGACGCTATTGAACACTCGCCCCAGCATGTTCGGGCCGACGTCGAAGCAAACCGGCTCGCCCAGCATCGATATGACGGTGTCCTGGACACCGAGACCGGCGGTCTTCTCGAGAACCTCGACGATGACGCTGTCTTCGTCGAGCGTGGCAACGCGACCGAGTCGCTGTACGCCATCGCGGCCGATGACGTACAGGGCCTCGTTCAGCCCGACGTTGACAGTGCGCTTCAGGAACACCAGCGGACCCTCAACGCGCTCCACGGCATTTGCGATTCTGAAATCAGCGCGCATGAGCCCGTCTCTTCTCCAGCTGGTCGAACTCCTCGTCAAGCCGTGCCATCAGCAAGTGAAACTGTGCGATCTTTTCCTCCGGTATCTCTTCGCTGGCTCT
>JBFEXY010000147.1:0-6229 GCA_041562415.1 Woeseiaceae bacterium | reverse complement strand
TTCGTTTTCCGCAAATTCGGCAATGGTCTGTTTGCCGGTAAGGTGACCGATTTCATTAATCGAGCGTACCATTTCGCGGTCGATCGGATCATGCAGCATCTCCTTGACGAATCCACCTTCGATCTTGAGAAAGTCCACGGGCAAGTGTTTGAGGTAACCGAATGACGACATGCCTTCGCCGAAGTCATCCAGGGCGAACTTGCAGCCGAGTTCCTTCAGCGCATTGATGAATCGAACTGCCTGGGAATAACTGGCGACTGCTGCGTGTTCCGTGATCTCGAAACAGATCTTCGTCGCGTCGAGCCCCGACATCTGGAACTGGTCGATGACGAACGGCAGGAACTTCTCGTCGCCAAGACTCTGCCCGGAGAGATTGATCGAGCAAAGCATGAGTCGTTCGCGTTCGTCGGCCTCCGAGACGAGCCATCGAAATGCGCGCGTGATGACCCAGCGATCGATGGCCGGCGTGAGGTTGTAACGCTCAGCGGCGCCAATGAAGAGGCCCGGCGAGATAACGCCACCGTTCTCATCGCGCATCCTGAGCAGAATCTCGTAATGTGCCCCTTCCTCCTCGGTCTGTAGCGGCATGATCGTCTGGCGGAACAGCTCGAAGCGGTTTTCCTCGAGGGCGTTGTTTATGCGTGCGGCCCACTGCATCTCGCGGCGCCGGCGCATGAGGTCGATGTCGTTTTCCTGGAAGCTGTGGATGCGGTTGCGCCCGGCTTCCTTGGCCGCAGCACAGGCGCTGTCGGCCGCGCTCAGCAGTGCTGCGACGTCCTCGTTATCGGCAGTGATCGGCACGACGCCGATGCTGACGCCGAGGCGAAAAGTACGATCGTCCCACATGAACTTGTAGTCGCCGATCGCCGAACGCAGTTCCTCGGCGGTCTTCATGGCCTCGTCGAGGTTGCAGCTCTCCAGCAGCACACCGAATTCGTCGCCCCCGAGCCGCGCCAGCGTGTCCCGCCAGCGTATCTTGGCCTTGAGCAGGTTGCCGAGCTGGTGCAGCAAGGTGTCGCCGGCGCTGTGGCCACAGGAGTCATTGACGATCTTGAACTGATCCAGGTCGAGGTAAAGCAACGCGTAGGCTGTCTCGCGCGCCTTCGCACTCTTCAGCGCACGCTCGAGACGGCTCTCGAATTCCCGCCTGTTGACGAGCCCCGTAAGAATATCGTGGCTAGCGTGGTAGCTGAGCCGGCGATTCAACTCGCGTGATTCGCTGACGTCGTGGAAAACGAGCACGCCGCCAGTGACGATGCCCTTGCCGTCGCGAATCGGTGAGGCGGTGCTCTCTATATAGAGTTCGTTGCCGTCCCGCCGGATCAGCAAGGTGGGACGCACCGACTTGATCGCCCGATCGCGCCGGATCGAGACGGAAAGAGGATTCTCGAGGGGTTCGCAGGTTTCCTCGTGGAAGCCGCGGAAAATCTCGTCGATGGGACGCCCGCTGGCATCGTCGACTTTCCAGCCGGTAAGTTCCTCCGCAACCGGGTTGACGTATTCGACATTGCCCTTTGCGTCGGTGGTTATCACGCCGTCGCCAATCGACTGCAGCGTGATCTGCGCGCTCTCTTTCTCCCGGAACAGCGCTTCCTCGTAGAGCTTGCGCTCGGTGATATCGACTTCGGCTCCCAACAGTCGAAGCAGGCGGCCGTTCTTGTCCAGCACCGCTTTTGCACGGCTGGACATCCAGCGCCAGTCGCCGGACTGGTGCTTCATTCGATGCACCGACTCGAAGAGCGGCGTCTTGCCTTCCAGGTGCTCGCGCATGCGCGACTGCACACGCGCCATATCGTCCGGGTGCACGAGGCGGTACCAGTCGAGCAATACGTCCTCGTCATTTTCATCGTAGCCCAGCATCTGCTTCCAGCGGCGTGACAGATCGACGTGCTTCGTCAGACCGTCGAAGTCCCAGATGCCGTCATTGGCGGTCATCGCGATCAGGTCATTGCGCTCGCGCAGCTCATCCAGGGTTTCCTGGTTCCTCATCCGCTCCAGCCCCGTGGCCAGTGACGCACCGATCAGCTTGATGAGCAAATGCAGGTTGACATCCCAGCCCGAGTTGCCGTGTTCGTTAGCAAACCCCAGGAACCCGGCTATCTCACCGTGGACGGCGACACCGATGATCAGTGCGGAACCGATATGCAATTCGGCCAGGCGCCCCAGCTCGGCTGTCGCAACCTCGGGGCCGGCCGTCGTGTCGTCAATCTCTATGACTTTCAGGTGACCGAGCCGGCCGACCAGCCACGGCCAATCCTCGAGACGTTCGCCACCGAGCACCTCGGGCGTGCATTGTGCAAAACCTGCTTTCGCGGCAAACACCGGCTCCAGGTTGCAGCCGTCATCCGATATCAGCGCCAGGAATGCCGCATCACATCCCGCTGCATCGGGCAGCTGGGCGATATTGCCCTGCAACACTTGCTGGTAATTGTCTGGCTCGAGATTCTGAAGATCGACGGCGATCTTGGTCTGCAGTGCGTCGGCAGCGCCGCGAGTTCGTTCTCCGGCGCGCGGTCGGCGTTGCCGGATACCCGTTGTGGTGATGGTGTCGGACGGGTTCGCCATGGATAGGCGCATTTTGACACGTTACCGCAGGAATACAAGATAAGTTGCTGAATTTTTTGCAGCTTAAGTGGCGCATGTCAACCGTGGTGCGGCTGGCCCGTTACTGATCATGACTATCGCAGTTCACGATCAAGGAGATACTCATGAACTTACCGACTGAAGGCCTGCAGGGACTATCGGGCGCAAGGAACGCAGCCTCCGGGATGGCCGTCGCAATTGTCGCGCTGGTGCTGGGTGCCTGTGGCGGTGGCGCAAGTACCGCAACAAACGGGCCCGATCCGCTGACTTCGTGCGATCCGGCGGATGCCGCCACGATTGCCGAGTGCGGCTCCGTCATCGTTTCGTTTACCGACGCCGACGGCGATTTCCTGAATTACACGGTCGACGTCATGTCACTGACGCTCGAGACGGCCAACGGCCGCGTAGTGGAGACGCTGCCCCGCGAAACCCGCATCAACTTCACGGACTATGTCGACCTGACCGAGCTCGTTACGGTCGCCACGGTCCCGCCCGCGACCTACGTTGCCGGTACGATCACCCTCGACTACAGCGACGCGGAGGTATTCGTCGCCTTCGGAGACGGTTCGAAAGAGGCCATCGTTACCGATGAGGCCGGCACGCCGCTGCAACAGGCGCAACTCCGGATCCGGCTGTCCAACCGCGACCAGCTGACCGTGCGTCGCGGCCTGACGTCGTTGCTGCAGCTCGACTTCGACCTCGCTGCCTCGCACCTGGTCGATGTCGTACCGACGCCAGCTACTGCCGTGGCCGAGCCCTTCATCGTTGCAGAGGTCACGCCGGTCGATGAAAAGACGATGCGCGTTCGCGGTCCGCTGCTCGAGGTCGATGAAGCGGCCAGCCGGTATATTGTTGCGCTGCGCCCGTTCCACCATCGGCACGGCGATTTCGGCCGCATGCCCGTACAGACGACCGACGACACGGAATTCGAGGTCAACGGTGAAGCATTTTTCGGCGCTGAAGGCCTGCGCGCCCTCGCCGCTGCGGGCCCCGGTACACCGACTGTGGCCGGCGGCGTGCTCAACGTTGCGAATCGCGAGTTTACGGCCGGGATCGTGCTCGCGGGTTCGAGCGTGCCAGGCGCGGGGCGAGATGCTGTCGTCGGCAACGTCATCGCCCGTGACGGCAACATTCTGACGGTGCGCGGAGCCACGATCATCCCGCATGACCGCCGCGCACATTTCCATGACGACGTGCTCGTCCAGGTAGGGCCGGATACGAAGGTCTTCAAGGATGGCGATCGCCAGTCGGATCTCGGTATTGCCGCCATCTCGATCGGCCAGCGCGTAACGATTCGCGGCAGTGGCCCGGATGCGATGCCGGCCGTTACCGACGCCAGTTCCCCGCAGATCCTGTTCGATGCGACCGGGGGCGCCGTGCGCATGCACGTCACCCACCTGAGCGGTATCGTCAACATGGTTGTTCCCGGCCAGGTGAATATCGCGCTGCAGGCGATCGACCGCCGCCCTTCGCACATCTTCGACTTCAGCGGTACCGGCACATCGCCGGATTTCGATGCGGACCCCGCGAATTACGAAGTCGCGACGGGCAACCTGGCACTCGCCGACTTCGCCGCCGGCAAGCCGATTGCTGTACGCGGATTCCCCGAGGCTTTCGGCACGGCACCGCTGGATTTCAGCGGCCGTACCGTCATCGACTTCGCGGACGTGCGCAGTGCGCTGGGCGTCGGCTGGGGATCGGAAGGCACCATCGCGCCGTTCCTGCACTCGGGTCCAGACGGGCTGGTGCTCGACAACCGGAATCCGGACATAGACGTGCGGCATTTCATCAAGCAGGGCACGGTCCTTATCGACCTGCAGGCGCTCGATTCCGACACGACGATCGTGCCGCACGACGCGAGCCGGACCTTGTTCGTTATCAAGACGGCGGACAGCCTCCGGCAGTACGTGGATTTCGCCGATTTCGAAGCCGATCTGGCGGCGAGCCTCGACGGCTCGAGAACCGCTCGTTCGATGTTCGCGAGAGGTCAGTATGATGCCGCCAGCAACGTATTCACGGCGTACAAGCTTGGCGTTTATCTCCTGGAGCCGTAAACAGTAAGTAAGGACCGATAGTTCCCCCGCTATGCCTTACCGCACTGGCTCTCCCCCGCTACCCGCGTGGTAGCGGGGGTTCTTTTTTTGCCTTGCCGCCGCTCCGGGCGCACAGCATACTGCTGCGTCAACCATGGATATCGAATCAGAACTGGCTCTCCGCCGCAGCCTCGGCCGTTTCGCAACCGGCGTCACAGTCGTGACCTGCTGCGCGGCCGACGGGCGCTCCTGCGGCATCACCGCCAACAGTTTCAGCTCCGTATCGCTGGATCCGCCGCTCGTATTGTGGAATATCGCCAAGGTATCCAATTCGCTGCAGGCGTACCTGGACGCCGAGTATTTCGCCGTTCACGTGCTCACTGCCGGGCAGCAGTACATGGCGGAGCATTTCGCGAGAACCGACCACACCCGCTACAACGGCATCGAGCACAGTATTTCCGAGCAGAAGGTGCCGATACTGCCCGGCGTGCTGGCCCGGTTCGACTGCAGGACGCGCGAGATCCACGACGGCGGGGATCACCACATCATCATCGGTGAGGTCGAGGCGCATACGGCTGAGGACGGTGCCCCGCTGCTGTTTTTCGGCGGCGAATATCGCACTTCTTGACGCAGAACAACGTCTTGCCGGTCAATCGCTGATAATGTGCGGCAATGCACAAAGTAGGGCCCCGGTTATGTTAAAAACGGGCAACCAATGCCTGTTTGCAGTCGTTATGAATAGTAGACGTTTACCAAATGCGGACATCTGCTCGGGCGGGGGAAAGCCATCGTGAAATGGCTCGGCTCTGACAAGAACCGCTTCACCGAGCTGATGCGGCCTCATTTCGATGCGCTGTACATAGCAGCGCAGCGGATGACGCGCTCTGCGGCGGACGCGGAGGACCTGGTACAGGATGTGTGCCTGAAGGCGCACATGCACATCGATGAACTCGAGAAGGTCGAGTATCAGCGTGCATGGCTCCTGAAGATCCTGTACCACCGGTTCATCGACATCCAGCGAACGCGCGAGCGTTCGCCGGTGGACATGGCGGAAACCGGCGCCGATTCGAACGATCCCGATTTCCTGGGACGCGACGGATCGAGGCCGGACGATCTCGTGGAACGGGAAAAGCGACTCGAGACCATATTCCGCGCAATGGAAATTTTGGGCCACGAGGCGTCGAGCCTCCTGGCATTGCACGACATAGAGGGATTTTCCCTGGAGGAACTGCGACAGGTAACCGGATTGCCCGAAGGAACGCTGAAGTCCCGTTTGCACAGGACGCGATCCCGGCTCGGGCGACTGTTATCCAACCAGGACATCCACAAACCGGTACTGACCGTAGTCGGTGGCAAGAAATGAATTGTGAATCAGTAACAGAACAGATCAGGGCGCTCGCAGAGGGATCGTTGGACGACGAACAACGAATCGCGTGCAAGAACCACATTGCGACCTGCCAGGATTGCGCCGACGCGCTGCGCGGCGTGCGCGCGATGCTGGTTGTTCGTGACCAGGCCACGGTTCCCGGCTCGGAACGCGTCTTCAACCGCGTTATGAGCAAGGCCGGCTACGACCCGCAGCAACAGGCATCGCGCAAGGGTTTCTGGCTCGG
>JBFEXY010000146.1:0-6347 GCA_041562415.1 Woeseiaceae bacterium | reverse complement strand
GACATCGGCGGCGTATCTTCGGGTTCCATGATGATGAATGCTGCATCCGCCTCGGGATGCTTTGGCGGTACGAGGAGATTTACGTGCCGAAAAACGCCTCCACGCGGCTCGTTCAGCACGACACGTCGCAGGCGATCGTCTTTCGCGATCCAGCGCGACTGCTGCCAGATGGAGTCGCCCGGTGGAGGCGAAACGCCGTCAACGATGACGTCGCCGACTTCACCTTCGGCATGACACCCGACGATGTGTATGATGCTGTCTTTGTGCATGCTCACTCCGTAATCGAAGCGTGAGTGTAGGTCACATGACCGCTGGAAATCGAACGTGTTCCCGATACGAGACGATAACCCGCAGATCCTGGTTCCATACGCGACGTTCGGCATCATAGCTGTCAATGTTCTCGTATGGGTATTCGTGCAGGGGCTGGGAACGAATCCACTGCTGGCAGGGTCCATCTGCCAGCTCGGGCTGATACCGGGCGAGTTGCTCGGCACCGTACCGGCCGGCACGCAGGTTCAACTCGCCGTTAATACATGGTGCGAACTCGGCGATGCCTCGAGCTGGCCGACGGTTTTTTCGTCTATGTTCATGCACGGTGGATGGTTCCATATCATCGGCAATATGTGGTTCTTGTGGATCTTCGGCAACAATGTCGAGGATGCGATGGGGCCGGTGCGCTTCGTGCTCTTCTACATCCTGTGCGGCATCGCTGCCGCCGCGCTGCAGGTCGGGGCCAATCCACAGTCCACGGTGCCTATGGTCGGCGCGTCTGGCGCAATTGGCGGAGTAATGGGGGCGTACATCCTTCTGTATCCGCGCGTGCACGTGCACCTGCTGATATTTCTCGGCTTCTTCATTACCACGATAGCCGTCCCCGCCGTGTTCATGCTCGGTTACTGGTTCCTGTTGCAGCTTATCGGTGGTTTCGGCTCGGTCGGCGCGAAAGGGGGCGTCGCTTTCTGGGCGCACGTTGGCGGATTTGCCGCGGGGGCAGTGCTGGTGATGCTGTTCCGCAAGCCGAAATTGCTTCATCGACATCCTTATTACGGCTGGAAGAGAAAATCGCCGACGGCCAACTGGCGCCAGATCGACCGGCGCTAGCCGTAATGAGAGCTGCGTTCTTGTTTCGCAACTGACCCTGTGTAGACTTCCTTGTCATTGCCGCCCGGTTGATCGATGTCTACCAGGACAAAAATTCTTTTCATCACTGCGTACGTGTTGCACGTGTCGTGGATTATCCTGCTGGCCAGCGTACCGCCGGTAAGTCGCGATGCATTGACGCACCATCTGGCCGTGCCGAAGCTCTGGGTCGAGAGCGGCGGAATCCACGAACGGCCGGACATACTTTTCTCGTACTATCCACAGCTACTGGATGTCCTCTACATGGCACCGGTCGCACTCGGCCACGACATCGCGGCGAAGTACCTGCATTTCGCATTTGCCCTGCTCACCACGCTGCTCATCTTTCTCTTCGTGCGGCGCAGGCTGGGTCCTTCCTGGGCAGCGCTCAGCGGACTGCTGTTTCTGACAGTGCCGCTGATCGTGAAGTTGTCCGTTACCGTTTACGTGGACCTGGGGCTGATTTTCTTCACGACCGCGACATTGTTCAGTGCAGCAATCTGGCTCGAGGACACGGGCAAGACCCGCTGGCTGGTACTTGCAGCTGTTTGCAGCGGACTCGCGCTGGGCACCAAGTACAATGCGCTGGTCTCCTTCCTGGTACTCAGCCTGCTGTTGCCGTTCTTCTACCTGTTCCGGCTTCGGCGCGACAACGCGCATGCGGAACAGCTCAACGCGGTAAAGATCGGCGTGCTGTTTGTCGCTATCTCGTTGCTCGTGTTTTCGCCCTGGCTGATTCGCAACTACAGCCTCACGGGCAACCCGTTATACCCGCTGGCGCGGGGGGTATTTGCTGCGTACGAGGAGCTGCCGTCGTCGCCGGACCAGGCAACGGATGCCGAGACACATGCACGCGCTGCCGCTCGGGATCAGGCTCGGAAAGGCGGGAAGCCGCTCGGCCCCTTGTTGATGCGACGGCTTGGGCATGAGGAAAGCTTTGCATACACGCTGCTAATCCCGCTGCGCATCTTTTTCGAGGGTGAGGATGACAACCCGAAGTACTTCGACGGCCGCCTGAATCCCTTGCTGCTGCTCTTGCCGCTGGCGCTGCTCGTGCTTTCGCGTAGGGCTGGGGACAGGCAAGGGGAGATGCCGCTGTTCGGTGCTTACGCGGTATTGATGATAGTGCTTGTGTTTCTGCTGATGGACATGCGTCTTCGCTGGATTGCGACGGTCATCGCACCACTCGTGGTTCTTGCAACCTATGGCCTCTGGGCGATTCAGCAGGGGTTGGCGAAGCGACTTGCTTCGACCAGCAAGGCTTACGTCGCGACAGGGCTAATCGTTGCAGCGTATTTTGTGCCGAATCTGCTCTATGCCCATGCGCTGTTCGGCAAGATCGATCCCGTGCCCTATGTCACCGGGCGGGTGGACTACGCGACGTATGTCCGAACGTATCGGCCGGAATATGCGGCTATCGAGCTTGCCAACCACGTCGTTGCTCCCGGCATGAAAGTGCTCGGCCTGTACCTCGGCGGTCGTCGCTACTACTTTTCCGTCGACGCCATCGTGGTGAACGAGGTCTTTACGAGTATCGCGGAGCGGTCTGCATCCGGTGACGGGATTGCGGACCGGCTGCTCGAACTCGGTTACAGCCACATCGTCGTTCATGCGGGTCTTTTCCGGCAATGGCTGGCCACGGCGGACGAACGTACAGCTTCCAGGGTTACCGCATTCGCGAACGAACGCCTGAAGGAGCTGATTCTGGAAGGCGGGTACGGCCTGTACGAAATCGTCCCACCTGCGCCACCTTAAACCGCCGCCCGCCAGCGCGATTTTGTGACGCCAGTCACCTGTTTCCTGATCGGAAAACACCATACTTGGCCCTGCCAGGAGTCTCTATGACAAGATTTCTTACGATATTTGTGTTGACCGTCGGCCTGTCCGCGCCGGCGTTCGCCGATGTCTGGAAATGGGTCGACGCGACCGGCAAGACCCATTTCGTGGATACGATGACGCCGATCTACACGTGGCTCGACGAAGACGACAAGCGCCACTACAGCGACACGCCCGGGCACGAGGATGCGGTGAGTGTGGAGCTTGTCTGGCATTCCGGCGGTACCCTGGACGATGTCGAAGATCCCGCTGCGGACGAAGATGGCTACGCCTATCCGGGCGAAACCGCCGAGGAGCGTGCCGAGCGTGAGGCGGCGGACGCCTATTATTGCAAGCGCGCCACCGAGATTTTCGAATCCTACCTGAACGCGCCGCGCCTGTATCGAACCAACGATGCCGGCGAGCGCGAGTACCTGAGCGAGAAAGATGCCGCCGCCACCATCGCCGAGACCAAGGCGCGCATGAACGAGCTTTGCCGTTAATCACTCTCCGGCGGTAGCGCCAGCTCCTACGATGTAGCAGAGCGCACGAAAATCGCCTTGTCTATCTGTTCAAACGTGGCCTGGTAGAACGCGGGATCCTGCACCGGCCGGGATTGCTGTGGAGTACCTGCAACAACGACGATGTTATCGACGAAGTTCAGGCGGATCCGGACCAGCCCGGACGGCATTTTCTCGACGAATGCGGTCGCCCGACGATGCGTGGAGCCTCGCGTGTCTGTCCCTGCGAACACCTGCGCAAGCAGGTCACTCACGTCCATTTCGTCACGGCGGGTCGGGCCGGTGGCGGTGATGAGCCCGGTATCGAAGTCGCCGTCATCGATGATGAAACCGAGGTCCTGGAATACCGACATCGTGGCCGAGAATGCCGCTCGCTTACTCGTTTCGAATTCTCTCGCCTGGTAAGCCTGCAGCTCAATGCCGCTCTTCGCCGCGGGTGGCGCCGATGCGCAACCAGTCGCAAGCAAGGCAACTATCGCGATTAGTAGCATGCGGGAATACGTTTTCATTTCGATCACCCTGCGCGTTGAGTCAGAAGCTCGATGTGCGGTAAGAGAAATCGCGAACGAGGCCGGCATCGTCGAATTTGACGATCACCGTCAATGTGCGCTGCGATGAACTGGCAGCGCCCGCGCTCTTGCTACCGCCGCCGGCACCGCCGCCGGAACTGCCGACCACCAGGCCAGCGACGACGCCGCTGCTGCGTGAGTAGGAGACCTCGCTGGATACCTTGTCCCAGATCCAGACCTCGCGACGTTCCGCGTCGGTGGATACGATATTCGGTGCACCGAGAATCTCGGCTACTTCGGCCGACGTCATGCCGACACGGATTTCGCGCTGCACGGTACCGACGCTGACCCGGTCGATACCATCGTCCTGCACCTCGGCCCGATGCTGCGTGGCGCTGCAGCCCGAGACTGCGAGCGTTGCGGCTGCAAGCAGCGTCAATGAAACAGAACTGGTTTTCATGATGTTCTCCTTTTTGTGTCCTTATTCGACGGAGACATCATCGAACGTAGCGCCGTCAAAGGCCTGACGGCGGCCTGATTGTTTGCTGAGGGTTTCGTGAGGCTGGCTAGAAGCTGCGTTTGGCTTCCAGCAGTATCTGCACGCTGTCGATCGACGGGTCGCCATCCAGTGGAAAGGCGAAGTCGAGGTGGGCGACCTTGTTGGTGCTGAAGCGGGTGGGCGCGAAGCGAAAACCGAAGCCGACATCCTTCAACCAGCCGTAATTCCGTTCGCCAATGGGGTTATTCCCCCAGGTGCGGCCTACGTCCGCGAATATTGCACCGCCGACGCGGAACAGGCGCCAGGGGTACCAGTCGGTGAAGTACCGCTGCTCGACCGAGAACAGTGCTTTGGAGTCGCCGGTCTGGTAGCGCAGGGGGTAGCCGCGGAGCCCCGACTTCCCGCCCAGCTGCACCGGGTTGTCCAGGTCGAGGTCATGCCCGGCCGTGCCCGATAGTTCCATGAAGAACAGGCGTTTCTCGGACTGCCGATGATAGAAGCCCGCCCGAATCGACGTGGTGGCATTCCTGCTATTGCCGCCTTCACGGCGTCCGCTGGTGAAACCCGTCAGGAGCAGAGCGGTCTTGTCCAGCGAGCCGAAACCGAGGTTGAGGGTGGCAGAAACGATCAACGCGTCGCGATCGGCGCCGAAGCTCTCGTCCGACCAACCGACGGACGCCGAAAAACGCGTGCCCATGTAAAAATCCTCGGTGCGACCGATCTGGTTGGTGTTACTCGTGGTACTGAAGTCGTCCTGCAGAACCTCTAGTCCCAGGAACGGGTAGATCAGCTCGCGGTCTTCGGGAATGACGGCCGGCAGTGTGGGATCCGTAGCCACCGAAAAATTGTTCTCGTCTATGACGTAGCCGGCGGTCCAGCGCCGCACCCATCCGTTCCTGAGACCCGCTGACCAGCCGCCGAAGCCCGTCGCGTAGTCACGCTGGTGGCGGTATTCCGCGGCTTCGTCTCCGAGCCGATAGAGCGCCGTGCGGCGGTCGTCAATCGAGATCCAGCCGCCACCCGACCAGCGCGCGTCCAGCGCGTGAAACGGCCGGACGATGGACAAGGTCTGGGTCTCGCCATCGGAGTTGTCGGCAACGCGGAGGAACATCGATACCCAGCTGTTTCCCAGGTTTCTGTCCTCGAAATCGAATTGCGTCGAGGTCCTGTCAACGCTGTCGATCCACTTCAGACGCAGAAGCTGGCCCCGGCCCAGCAAATTGGTTTCTTCGATACCGAGGGCTGTCCGGTTTTCGCCGCCACTGCGGGAAAACGATACGTCGGGTGTCAGCGACCAGACGTCCTGCGTCGTGACCTTCACATCGACAACGCCGTTCTCGTAGCGGAGGGGTTCGACACCGGCGTCATAAATGAAGCGATTCGATCTGATGATGCGTTCGGTCTCCTCGAGCAGGCGGCCGGAGTAGGCATCCCCATGCGAAAAAAGCAGCTGATTTCGAATGACACTATCTCGAGTCACTATGTGGAGCCGGTTCGCCCAGCGGTAGAGCCACTTGTTTTCTTTCGGATCCGACAAGTCGAAGATGTTGCGCTTCTCCAGCACGATATCGCCGATGACGGCGCCAGCCGCTTCCAGGTCCTCGCCTTTCGGCACGGGCGCTGCGGTGATTACCTCTGTTCCTCCGGTAATCGAAGTCTCCGGGACGTCTGCCCGGGCTTCCCACGCGACCAACAGGAGCGGCAGGATTGCGGCATATCCGCGCCGAGCGGTATCGCTAGGTCTTCCGTGTCGCATGTCGGGAATCGTGGCTTTGTCAATTGACTCGATCCAGTATAATCGGCCACTCTCGCTTTGTAGACATCGGACGTCATGGAAGAAAGCCTGCTCCAACTAGGCACCATGCTGATGATCGCCGGTATGGG